>JAUYDB010000186.1 GCA_030691985.1 Candidatus Omnitrophota bacterium
TGGCGGGATCCCGAAACATACCTTTTAAAATGTGGCTACAGAGGTAAAAGTTATGTTTCGGGAGAACCAGATACATGTGCGCCCGTAGCTCAATTGGATAGAGCGACTGGCTTCGAACCAGTAGGCTGGGTGTTCGATTCACCCCGGGCGCGCCAATCATAAATTAAAAAATGGGGGACACCCATTTTTATGCAGTTTTTATTGATAAAAAATGAGTGTCCCCCATTTTCAAGAGAAATAGGTATTGTGTCTCTCAATTGACGAAGTTTATTAAAAATAATGAAGCTGAAAAATTTTATTATTCCATTCGTGGTTATTTTTATTACTAACGCAGGCGGTGTATGCGCCGGGGAAGCGCTGGAATGGAAAGAGTGCGTAAGAGAAGCCATAAAGCAACACCCCGAGCTAATGACATCCTTAGAAAAGGTGAACCAGGCCAAGGCAAATAAAGAGATAACGCGAAGCGCTGTGATGCCTCAAATTACCGGCAATGCGAGCGAGACAACCGCCAAGGGAGCGGCATTCGGCAGTTCGGGCGGAACCGGTCAAAGCGATATCACGGTATCTTCCACGCGCAAGCCAAAGACTACATATGAGTATAGCGTAACGGGCCAGCAGCTTCTGTTCGACGGGTTCAAAACTTCATTCGATTTATCATCGGCGGAAAGAAATATAGTATCTTCCAGGTACAATTACGATGTCACTTCTTCCAATATAAGGCTGAGGCTAAAAACCGCTTTTTCCAATCTGCTAAGCTCTCAGGAACTTCTGAAAGTTACCGAGGAGATCGAGGCGCGCCGCAAACAGAACCTGGAGCTCGTAAAGCTCCGGTATGAAGGCGGCCGCGAACATCGCGGATCCCTCCTCACCGCAGAAGCTGATGTAGCTCAAGCCAGCTACGATGTGAATCAGGCCGGGAGGAGCATATATTTTTCGCAACGGCAACTTACAAAAGAGTTAGGCCGGTCGTCATTCAGGCCCATGGCAGCAAAGGGTGAGCTTGAAGTTAAAGAGCGGGTTTCAGAAAGGCCGAATTTTGACGAATTGGTTGAAACAACGCCGTTTTTACAGCAGCTCATAGCGCAAAAAGAGGCCGCTAAATTCGGTCTAAAATCGGCCTACGCTGATTTTTTTCCGCAGGTATATGCCAGCGGAAACATAGGAAATTCCAATGTAGACGCTTTTCCCGATAAGAATGAATGGTCGGGCGGGGTAAGTTTAACGCTCCCTATTTTTGACGGGGGCAATAGATTTGCCGCTGTTTCAAAGGCCAAAGCGGTATTGGGCCAGGCAAGCGATGATGAAAGATCGGGCCGTGACAGTGTCATCCTTACCCTGGCCGATACCTGGACCAGGCTGCAGAACACCGTTGAAAATGTGGCGGTTCAACGGAAATTTTTGGAAGCGACGGAAGAACGCGCTAAAATAGCCAGGGCGGAATACGCCATAGGGCTCATGTCTTTCGATAACTGGATAATCATAGAAAATAATCTGGCATCGGCTAAAAAGAGCTTTGTAAATTCCGAAGTAAATTCTTTGATCGCGGAAGCCGGTTGGGTTCAGGCAAAAGGAGGTACTCTGGACTATGATAAAGAATAGATGGTGGAAGTTATGCCTTATCTTATTGCCGGTTATAATAGGAGTTGTATTTTTAGTAAAAACAAAAAGCAAGCCTTCGGGCGAAGCCACCCGGGAAATAAAACCGGTGATCGGCAATATCGAGACCGTTATAACTTCTACGGCGACTGTTCAGCCGCAAAACAGATTGGAAATAAAACCGCCGATCAATGGCCGTATCGATGAAATTCTGGTAAAGGAAGGCCAGGAGGTAAAGGTAGGCGAGATTCTGGCATGGATGAGCTCTACCGAGAGGGCCGCCCTTTTAGACGCCGCCAGAGCCCGCGGCCCGGAAGAGATTAAATATTGGCGGGAGGTATATAAACCAACCCCTTTGATATCGCCTATAGACGGGGAGGTCATCGTCAGCACCGATGAGCCGGGCCAGACCGTTACGTCGTCTGAGGCGGTAGTCGTTTTGTCGGACCATTTGATTGTCCAGGCTCAAGTCGACGAGACCGATATAGGAGGGATCCGCGTCGGGCAAGACGCCATGATCAGCCTCGACGCATATCCAAAAATAAAGGTGATGGGCAGGGTGGACCATATTTATTATGAATCTAAAATAGTGAATAATGTCACTATCTATCAGGTTGACATTGTCCCTGAGAGCGTTCCGGAGGTGTTTCGCTCGGGCATGTCCGCCACAGTCAGCATTATAGAAAAGACAAAAAAGGACGCGTTGCTTATACCGATAGATACAGTCAAAAGAAACAGGGAAGGCCCTTATGTCCTCGTAAGCCAGGGCATCGGCAAGCCGGCCATGGAACGAAAAATAGAGCTTGGTATTTCGGATGAAAAGAATATTGAGGTTACCTCAGGGCTATCGGAGCAGGATACGATTTTGGTTAAAAGCCAAAAGTATACATTACCAGCCGCTTCTGACGCCGGAACCAATCCTTTGGTGCCTTCCAGGAGAAGAAGCGGTAGATAAACGATATATGATAGAGCTGAAAAATATAACTAAAACCTATAAGACCGGCAAGGTGGGAGTGGCTGCCTTGCAGGGAGTATCTTTAACTATCGGCCAGGGAGAGTTTGTCGCTATCATGGGCCCTTCCGGTTCAGGCAAGTCTACGCTTCTGCACCTTTTGAGTTTTTTGGATAGGCCTGATTCGGGACAGTACTATTTAGGGGGGAAAAAAGTTACGGGCTTAAACGACGACCAGTTGGCTATTTTGAGAAACCATTTGATCGGTTTTATATTTCAGCAATTTCACCTGCTTCCGCGGGTGACTTCTTTGGAAAACGCGGAGCTTCCGCTCATCTATGCCGGAAAACGCCATCTGAAAGAAAAGGCGGCTGAAAAGATCAAAAGCGTCGGCTTATCCGGCAGGGCTCATCACAGGCCTAACGAGCTTTCCGGAGGCGAGCAGCAACGAGTCGCCATTGCCCGTTCGTTAGTGAACGAACCGCCTCTCATCTTAGCTGATGAACCGACAGGGAACTTAGATACGAAGAGCCAAAATGAAATAATGGCGATTTTAGAAGAACTGAACCGGCAGGGCAAGACCATTATCATGGTAACTCATGAGGAAGAAGTGGCAAAGTATGCCAAAAGAATTATCAAGATGCGGGACGGGAAAATCGTCTCCGATGAAAAGATGAAAGGCAAAGACACCCAGCCGGTTCCGGCAAATATTTCAATAGCCGCCATACTGTCTGAAGGAAGCTCTAACATAAAACGGGCGGAACTTGCCGACCACTTTAAACAGGCCTTCTGGTCAATAATCTCGCACAAGATGCGATCGATGCTTTCGATGCTCGGCATACTTATAGGCGTAGCGGCAGTAATAGCCATGCTTGCTCTGGGGCAGGGCGCAAAAGAATCTATTTCGCAGACATTGGCTTCGCTTGGCTCAAACCTGCTGACGGTAAGATCCGGCTCCCACAGGCTGCACGGCGTAGCCATGGAGGCAGGCGCGGTAACGCGCTTTAATTTTCAGGATGTTGACGCGATCGCCAAAATTCCGGGCGTAAAAAGGGTTTCCCCGACCGTAAGCGGCAGGGCCCAGCTTGTCTACGCGAATCAAAACTGGAATACGCAGGTCCAGGGCGTTGGGGCCGGGTACGGCGAGATGCGCGCGTCTATGCCCACCATAGGCAGGTTTTTCACAGAGGATGAATTAAAGACCCGTAAGCGCGTAGTTTTGATAGGGACGACCGTGGCAAAAGAACTATTCGGGCAGGATAACCCGATAGATTCGTCTATTAAAGTTAACAGGATAATTTTTCAGGTAATAGGCGTCCTGCCTGCTAAGGGCGCGAATATGTGGCACGATCAGGACGACCTTATAATCATTCCTGTTACCACCGCCATGTATCGTGTTTTGGGTAAAGAATATGTAGATACAATAGATATTGAGGTCGGCGGCGCCTTATTGATGGATGAAGTCCAGGAGGCGATAAAAGAGGCGATTATCAAACGCCGCCGCCTTAATAAAGAAAGCGAAAATTCGTTTGAGATCCGCAACATGGCGGATATACAAGAGACCTTGGTTAAAACCACCCAGACCATGACATGGCTTTTGGGTTCCATCGCGGCTATTTCTCTCCTCGTGGGAGGTATCGGCATAATGAATATAATGCTCGTTTCCGTTACAGAGAGGACAAGGGAGATAGGCCTCAGAAAAGCGATAGGCGCCCATGATTCGGATATTATGGCGCAGTTTTTAATAGAGTCGGTGGTAATGACGTTTTCCGGCGGGATAGCGGGAGTTTTATTCGGATCGGGAATCGCCCTGCTTATGGCTGTCCTTGCGGGATGGACAATAAAGATATCCACGTCTTCTATTTTGCTTGCGACGACCTTTTCTGTTATAATAGGGTTAATTTTTGGCCTGTGGCCGGCGCGGCAAGCGGCAAAGCTAAACCCGATAGAGGCCTTAAGATATGAATGATAGGGAAATCGGGGAACACAATCATTGCTGTCCAAATTGGCACAATTTCCCCCTCACCTTAATCCTCTCCCCCTTCGGGGGAGAGGAAATTATGAGGAAATCCCCTCTCCCCTTTCAGGGGAGAGGGCAAGGGTGAGGGGTAGGCAAAGATCGAATCTCAAAATACAGTTTCCGTCGGGACTTGTGGTCTAATTTGGACATAAGTGATTGTGTTTCACTATTTCCGCGGCGCGAAGGAGTCAAGGATGTCCGTAGTATTTTCGTTCGATATCAGAAATTTTAAAAGGCCGCCCCGGCCGGCCGGCGCCCATTTAAGTAAAAACGGGCTCTTTCTTAAGGGGCATAACGGGTCGGCCGTTATCCTTATCCACGGCCTCACAGGCACCTCGAATGAGATGAAGTCCCTTGCTTCTTTCCTGCATAGAAAAGGGTATACGGTAATATGCCCAAGGCTCGCCAATCACGGTGAATCGATATGGGTGCTTAAAAATACAAAATGGCAGGAATTTTATGAAACCGTCCGGAATTGCCTTTTAAAAGGGGAGCTTGCCGGCGCTGAAGGGCCGATTTTTGCCTCAGGCCTTTCTATGGGGGCCCTCCTGGCCCTTCTCCTCGCGCATGAATTCAAAGACAGGGTGTTGGGCGTCAGCTGCCTCGCGCCGACTCTATTCTATGACGGCTGGAACACCCCGAACTCCAAATTTTTTCTGCCGCTCGGTTACAGGACGTTCCTCAAGCATTTTTTCTATTTCAAAGAAGATCCGCCTTACGGGATCAAGAATGAGATAATACGCCAGCGGATACACAGATACTACAACAATGCCAGGCTGGAAGATACCGCCAACGTAGAACAGTATGGCTACCCGTATTTTCCGGTGGCGTTACTGCATCAGCTGCAGCTTTTAGTGAGACATCTCACAGATAAACTTCCGGACATGCGCTTTCCTGTCCAGCTCATACAGGCAAAAGATGACGACATGGCGAGCGTCAGGAACTCAAAATTCATCTACGACAGGATAAGCTCTGAGACGAAAGAGATGATTTTGCTGTACGATTCTTACCATGTGATAACAGCCGACCATGAACGCGATACAGTCGCCGAGAAGATGGAAGGCTTCTTCGGGCGCGTAAGAAGGGCATGGACGCCTGAACATCGTGGCGGTATGCGGTGAGGGCCTTTCCGCCGGTATTCCGCACGCTTCGTTACAGAAACTTTCGGCTCTTCTTTATGGGCCAGGGCGTATCTTTGGTCGGCACATGGATGGAACATGTGGCGATGAGCTGGCTCGTATATCGTCTCACAAATTCGCCTTTTCTTTTAGGCGTAATGGGATTTTTGACTCAAGCCCCGACGTTTATCCTGAGCCCTTTTGCCGGGGTCATGTCCGACAGGTGGGATCGCCGGCGCGTCATCATCATTACCCAGACGCTTTACATGATCCAGGCGATGGCCCTGGCGTTTCTCGCTCTGACGGGGACTATCGCCGTATGGCACCTGATTGCGCTGGGCGTATTTGTCGGATGTGTGAACTCTTTCGATATACCCTGCCGCCAGTCCTTCATAGTGGAGATGGTGGATGATAAAGAAGACCTTGGCAATGCCATTGCCTTGAATTCCCTGATGTTCAATGCCGCGCGCCTCGCGGGGCCTTCCCTGGCAGGGGTGATCATAGCCATGTCAAGCGAAGGCGTATGTTTTCTTATCAACGGCATAAGCTTCATCGCCGCGATAGCCGCGCTGTGCTTCATGAGGATTAAAAAACACGAAACGAAGCCTGAAAATACCCATATCCTCGAAGACCTGAGAGAAGGGTTTTCTTATGTGTACGGGTTTAAACCTATAAGATTTATACTCCTGCTTCTTAGCGTCGTAAGCTTTACGGGTATATCCTACGTGGTGCTCATGCCGGTCTTCGCCAGGGATATCCTTAAATGCGGGCCCGGGACATTCGGTATTATGATGGCGTCGACAGGGCTGGGCGCGCTCGCGGCTACAATTTACCTCGCTATGCGGAAGAGCGTATTAGGATTAAGCCGCCTGATACCCGTATTTTCATCAATCTTTTCGATAGGGATTATTGTGTTTTCCGTCTCCCGCGCCCTGTGGTTTTCGTTATCGGCTTTGGCCGTCGCGGGTTTCGGGATCATGGCCCATATGGCCTCGAGTAATATAATACTGCAGACTATCGTAGACGACGATAAGCGCGGCAGGGTCATGAGTTTCTATACGATGGCCTTTATAGGCGTGGCGCCGTTCGGGAGCCTTTTTTCGGGAATCATGGCCTCAAAGATCGGGGCTACAAATACCCTGATCGCCGGCGGGTCAATCTGCGTCATCGCGTCTTTAATCTTCGCGAGGAAATTGCCGGTAATAAAAAAAGCGATACATCCCATATACAGGAAGATGGGTATCATCCCCGAAGTCGTCTCCGGCATAAGCCCCTAAGACTCCAAGCCTGCCGCCTCTTCAGAAAAATCTGATAAAATTATTGACAGGTTGTGATACAAGGAGTAATAATAAGCACATATAGGTTAAGGGAAATCCAAAAGTATGGCAAGAGGAGCTTGCGGCAATGGAGCCACTGGACAAGCGCGCTATTACCGAAGAAGTAATTAATCTATTAGATAAATGGCCGAGGGCTGTTAAGGATTGGCCTCACTGGGATAAAGAGGCCAGGCAATATCTTGGGCATTGTCTGCGTCTATATCCCAAGGGAGACGAGCGCAGACATTTTGATAAATTCAGTGAGGTTGTCTCGCTTTTGACGGCCAGAAAACAAAACGCGACCAACAGCAAATTATTTTTGGAACATCTTGACACAGAGGACATCGCTATCGGTTTTCAGATATTTTCCAGGAAGAGGGAAGGGTATGAGCGGTGTGTAAGGGCGCGCCTGTGTGAAATCTTCAAGCGCGCGTTTAACGACGCGGAAAATCTGAAGCCGGACAATAGCGGTGAGACCAGAATTGGAAATGCGATCAAGGCTTTAGAAGAACCCGTGGATTTCGCTGACGGCCATTTCCGGGACTTGGTAAAGCATGTTCAGCTTCTTCCTGAAAAAGGCCGTGACAGGCCCAACGATGTCCGGCACCTCGCGCGATTATGGCCTTTGGCGAAGGACCTGGAAGATATCCTTGCCGCGCCTATGGCGCTACGCAGACACGACTACATAGACCTTACCTTTGACATACTTTATTTCTCCGACGAAATAGATGAATATCGTGACGTGGTAATGGCACGCCTTGCCGATTCCTGCGTCAGTCATTGTAAGGAGATGTCGGTATTTTGGACTTTGCAATATAGCGGCTCCACGGACAGGGATATGGTGACAGATTTCCGCAATTTAGCGGACAAGTTATTTACATCCTCCGGGCATGGCGCCGCTTCCAAAAAAACACTCGTGGGTAATCTGTCCGATTTTCAGCGGCATATGTTGATCTCGCTTAGAAAGATTTCTGAGGACATGAAACAACCTTTCGATCATGTGTGGATAGCGAATATCCTATATGCTATTTTTGATGGCGACAAGATAAGGCAGGGCAGTTTGATCGCTGTCAGAGACATGATAGGGAACCCGGTAATTGACCTTCAGAGATTGAAAGAAGCGCTTTTTAGAATGGCGGAATCAAGCGACGTTAAGGCGGAGGCATCGAACTATTTTTTTGAGGCGATGCGCGATTTAATGTTGAGTGATAATGCTGATACCGGCCAGTGCGTGGAAAAAATGCCGGACGAAGCGCGGCGTTTGATAAACAAGTGCAAGGAATTTTACGATCAGGATAAAGTGGATTCTCTGGCAGCAGCATTATTGCAGAGCGTGGATAAGGATCCGGACCCTGCGGCTCGCCACGGCAGATATATAGAAAAAGCGCTCTGGCTCGCGTCTCTGTACGGAGAGAAAGAGGTTTGCCGGGAAGCAGCTTGGACTATGAGCAGGTACTATGTTCTTCAGGGAAAGACGGAAGATAAAAACTACTATTTGATCCATACGAAAATCGTGCTCAGGTTATTACAGAGCGTGAACTATAGCCGCGACGAAGCGGATAGATTGACGCGCGATATTCAGTCCTTTTACCAGACGGATAGCCTTCGATGCGCCGCGCCTTCGGCATTCGGGTCGGACGGGGCCGATATCGAGGAGAAGGTCAAGGAAAATGCGGCTATCTGCCGGCGTGTGATAAAATTATTGTGATGATACAATCCAGGGACGCATAAATGACTGCCAGGCGAATGGAATATCCATTGGTTTATCTTTTCCTTTCCCTCGTCCTTGGTTGTGTAAATGCATCTGCCGCGCAGGACGACAGGCCTGGCTCAGGAATATTCGAAGGTTCTTATGATTTCGACGCCCGCGGCAGGTTGATGGCATTGACGAAGCCCGACGGCCAGACGATTCGATATGAATACCGAGATGATGGCCTACCCATCTCTATAACCACGTCTAAAGATTCCACCCGGTTTGCGTATGATAAAAACGGCAATTGTCTTGAGGCGGCCAACAGCGCCGGCAGGACGCGATATTCTTACGATGCGTTGAATCAGCTGACAAAAGTCTTATATGATTATCCGGTCTTGAAAAAAAGTGTTGAGTATGAATATGACCCCCAGGGTAGAACAACACGTGTATCGGTAGTGTCCGTAGCGGGCGCGGAAGAATTTTATACCTCCTATGAGTACGATATTATCGGACGGCTTCGCAGGATAAGCAGCAATAATCAGGAGGTCGAGTATACCTATGATCCCAATGGTCATTGGGTAAAGCGTATACTGCCAAATGGAATTATAAGCATATATAGCTATGGTGCAAATAAGTTAATCAGCACCATAGCGCACACTCGAGAGAAAGATTTACTTGCGCGATTTGAGTATAAATATGATACCGGCGGATTACTAAAAACAGCCAACGAGACACTGCTTGACAAGACCATAGGAATTCAATATCAGCATGACAGTGCCGAGCGGCTTGTCTCGGCAGTTTATTCGGATGGTCATCGTTACGTTTACGGATATGACAGTATGAGTAATCGCACATTTGTCGAATCCCCATCCGGGCGCGTTGAGGCAAAGTACGATTTGGCGGGCAGGCTAAGTACTTACGGGAAGACCGCGTTCAGATACGATGGTAACGGCAATACAGTAGCGATAGAGGAGCCGGACCGTGTGACGGGATTAGTCTATAATGCTGATAACATGGTGGAGCGGCTTGAGATCGGAAAAGAATCCCTGCGTTATGAATACAGCGCGGAAGGATTGTTGATCGGGCGCATTACCGGGGACGCGGCTACTTCATATGTTCCGGACCCGCGATTTAAAGAATGGAGACCTTTGGTGAGCGGCGATGGGATGAAATATATCTGGGCAAATGATTCAGTGATCAGTTCCATCGGAGACAGTCAAAGTTTCTTTCTTGAGGACAGGATTGGCTCAGCGCGTTTAGTTATAAACGGAACTTTCGAGCCTCGCGCTATTTCGTACTTGCCGTTTGGGGATGCGGAGAATTTTGATAAAACAAAATCTTTTGTCCCGTTATTTGCAGGGCTTTTTTATGATCCGTTCGGGGGCTTTTATGTTACGAGTTTTAGACCGTATAAAAGCGCCATTGGACGATTTTTGAGTTGCGAGCCGGAAAAATACAAAAGACTTTTTGGCAGCGACAGCATCGAAGCGGATTACATATATTGCAAAGATAACCCGTTGAATCTGGTGGACAGGGATGGCGCCGCTCCCTATAAGGTTGGCGGCATGACAAAATCGGAAGACGAATACTATTGGAAAAGATACAATGAAAATATGTTTGGAGGCGCGTCCCCGACCAACGCAAGAGAGAAGACGTTGCAAGAAATAAATTTTTACCGTGACGCGAAAACATTACCGGTTTCCGAGACCATATTTAAAAACGAGATGGATATGTACCAATCGTTAGTCGCCTACCATATTAATCAGGATGGGTGGGTTCATCAGTTTAAAGCGAACGCATGGGCGCTATGGGCCAGCTTTTCCGTACATGGACTTAGCGAGGCTTCGGGATTCGGCTCCTGGGCCAGAAAAGGAGCAGTATGGTTTTCTCCGACCAGCAGCCAGAAGGAGCGCGATCTGACCACTTTGCAGGGGGGCGCTGAACTCGCGCTTCAGTTTGCATTAGCGCCTCTTATAAAGAATGTCGGGGTGAGGACAAGTGTTCGCGGTATCGATTTGTCGATGTACGGCGCTGACAAGGCAGGCATGATCGGCAGGTTTATCGAAAAAACCGGAAATGCGTTATTTGACGCAAGCTACTATGCGGTAGGGCACGCAAAGGGCCTGGCTGATGTTGTAGATTCGCTGTCGAATGCTTTTAATTTTTGGAGGACACAACAGGAGCTTAAAACACAGCAAAGATTTAATCAGTATCCGCAAGAATTGGAATTTCGGGCCGCGAGATTGAAGACACCCGAAAAAATATCCCCCAGGGACACCACCAAGGCATATGCCGGGCCGTTTCCGCCCGATAAATTCGGCGGGGCCGGCGTGCCTACACGTGATGCGCTATCCAGTTTAGGTGACAGGTGGCAGCCTAAGGGGGTGAAGTTTGACAAATCGGCGGAGTTCTTTGGACGTATAGGCGCCATTGCGGGAGTAAATTTTGACCCAAAGACGAAGCGCCTTACCCTGATCGGTGACGGCAATCCCGAACTGCCGGCTGTGAGATTGGACGATTTCATTGCAGCGATTCAAGTTGTTTACGGCGACCACCCGGGCGAGCCGGAGGACCCGACATTTTCTCTCGATCCGGAAAATCCGGCGAATCCGGCCGGCGACTGGCTAAGGGCGGTTTACAGCCCGGGGATGCTGGCCGGCACGCATATGGGTGATGTGATGTTTAAGGCGGACTGGATGCTTAAGCAGTATGCGTTCGGTGTTATCGCCGACCAGGAAGGCAATATCATCGGTAAGCGCGTCTCTTCAGTCGGCGAATATAAGAGTTACATGGAACTTTTTAAGAGAGACCCTTCCGCCCAGAAAAAACTGGCGGAAGGCGGAGAGATATGCTCGCGTTTTTGGATCTTACCCTTAGAGATGAAACTTGCCAGATCGGGCAACACCCTGATTTTTATCCGCTCGACTATGCAGGTGCAGACCCGGCGGATGGAATTGGTTGATGGCCAGTTAAAAGATAGCCCGGATAATTCAGATCCCGCGGCGGAGAATTTCGCGAATATCTTCACCACCTACTATGACGAGCTTGCGCGGGAATCTCCGGTTTTAGAAGAGGCGCGGGAGGCGGCCAAGGTAGTAGCTATCGTCAAGTGGCTAAAAGACAAGGGGATGGGGGCCAATGATTTTAAGATTGACTGGAGCACAACGCCCCGAAGCGACGATTACGTTAAGAAGGTTCGTTCCCTTTCGATATCCGCATGCGGAGAATGGGGTATAGGCCAGTCGGTTCGGCTTGTAGGCGGGGTGGAATTAAGCCCGATACCTATTGAATCATCCTCCACTGCCGCATCGGTTAATCTGGCCTCCGGGATTGAAATGAAGCTTAACAGCCAGGCGGCCACTTCGGTTACTCAGATGGAGGGCGGGACCGGGCGTTATCTCATCTCGAGTCTGCCTGTCACGCAGGCGTCCGGTGATTTTATCCGACAGCATCCGATAACAGTTCATGATGGAGTGACTTACGCCGCGGATACGCGGCTGCGCGCGCGGAGGGCCTTCGATGCGTTTGGCAATAACGCCATCTACGATTATGATGGGGCCGGCCGAATTACCGGCGTTCATTTTTTCACGCCTCAAAATTGGCAGCTACACGGCTCTATTTCGGACACAGGCGCAAAGTCTCTGACCCTGCATACCCCGAACGGGGATGACGTTGCGTGTCGTTTTCAGGCGGACGGGGTCATCGCTGATATCAGCATCGATGGCCGGCCCGTCACACGGTTTTCCCGAAGCAAGACAGGCGAATCCGTAGAGATTGAACGCCTGAAGACCTTTGAAGAATTTCCTATCGGCGACATCTCCGCCGAGGCAAAAAAGGTTGAGAAGGTCGTTTCCAGGGATAAGATTGTCTATGGAAACGGCACGGTGCAATACATTCGAGAGCCCGGAGGCGATAGACCAGCTAAATCCGAGACCATCTCGTGCAAGTTTTCTGATGATAAGATGATACTCGAGGCCACAGGGGTTGCGCCCATCATCATAGAAAAGAATGGCAAAACGGGTGTGGTTGAGAAAAGTTCCGATGAGCAAACCACCTATGAATACGCTCCCGATGGGAACGGAATCAAAAAAATCATCCGGGAGAATGGTGATTCCATGGAATTCTTCTATGGTGGCAAGGAAAAACCCGGATTGGAAACTGTCTTAAAAGTACGAAAGGGTAGTGCGACGGCCGAAGTGGCCCGCTCCAATAATTCAATTGTCATCAGGGATTTTCGCGGCGCCGAGACCATTTATCGCTACGAAGGAAACCGGCTTCAGGGTATCGAATCGCCTCTCGGGAAGACGGTCTATAGCTACGACGATAAACATCTTACCGCCATACATTATCCTGATGGTTCTATGCTGCGGTTCGACTGGGCTCATGGCGCGGGCGTGGATAGGGTAAGCGTATGGAGGGAAGCGGCAGTATGAGAAGACTTTGCCTTACCCCCGCTGCGCAGATCCTCTCCATTTTGTTCTGCCTCGCATTCTTTTGTAATACGGCCCTGTGTCAGGAAGACGAAAACCCGTTAGATAAACTTAATACCGAGCTCTCCGAACGCGCCAAACAGGCCGATACTTTTACGCAGATTTCCCGTGAGATTGGTCTATTTCAGCGGCCGGAGGCATTAAGTAAAATTCTAGGATATAGCTTTCGCGGCCATATGATCGTGGACGACGAACTGGTTCGCAAACACTTTTCAGGTCTTGACGATGCCCTGTTAAGCAAGATATTGCGGCAGTGGAACCTCCCGTCATTTGACGCGGAGGAATACCTGTCAATTCCGTTTTATATAGACTATTCCAAGCAGGAACCGCGTTTCGTTGTTTCGTCAAAAATTTTAAATCCCAATACCCCTGTGTCCATACGCCTTTACTACATATCTTTACTCAAGGCTTACGCGTCGCTTCCTTCTGTCTTTAAGACATCACCGTCAGCCTGGTCGCACGGCATTTCCAGTCTCATCGCGCAGGATTTCTTTTATTCAAGCTCGGTTGCCAACTGCCCGGATCTTGAAATAGAGACGGCGATCGCCGCCCTTCTCTTTCACAAGAACGAGAACCTTCTCTGGGATCTCTATCCCGAAAACGAAACAAATTTCAGCAAGGAAACATATCTTTTCAATCTCAAGTCGGCCATCGCGGCTGTCGGGAGCGAAGACCCTGCCAAAGCGCTCGAAGAACTGCTTAGGTCGCCGGAGGAGTACTATGCGATCGGCCAGAAGGAGGTCAGTAAAGAGGCCGAAAAATCCAAGGATGACAAAGGTTATGCGCCGCCTATAAACCCCGCCATGCGCATACTATGGATGATCCTTCCGTCGAACGAAGAGGCTCTGCGTTCGACGGTCGATTTTGTAACGAGCAATGTCAGGAATGAGGGTCTAAGCGTAGTGCTATTAAATGCCTGTTATGACAAGCTCTGCGCGCTCTTGGGCCGCTCAAAGGAAGGTCTGATTACGGATTCATCGATGCTCTTATCGGCCGTTGCGGAAGGCTGGATAGGCGAAACCGGCATCGACGCCGGAAAACTTGTCGATGATTTCCAGCGGCAGAGAGAAAGCGTATGGAACGGACTTAACGACGAGCTGTCAAAACGCGGTCAGTCGGAGACCGGGATGTCCGATATGGCATATGACCCTTCGATGATGAAGTGGGCGTTTAGGTTTCTGTATAATTACAGCCTTTCTCTGCGCCAAAAACAGAAGGAACTTGTCGACAAGGTGCGGGAGGAGAACCCCGGCGTTAAGGACGATGGAATTAATGAATTGGCGGGCAAGCAGCTCACCGTTGAGATGATTCGCAAGCGTTGGCGGCAGGACGCTCTGCTATCCAAGTTTTTAGATAGATTTGGAGAGCCGAGCCTGAATTTGCGAGAGTGCCAGGCCTCCAAATCCGGTAAGGTGCTTGACTGCCGCTGGCAGCTTAAGCGTCGCGGGACGAATGACATTGAGGAAATAGTGATACACATAGTTGACCCGTTCTCATCCGGCGGGGGTAAACCGAAGCCCGGCGTATGGGCCAGGGCCAAAGTGGTTGTGCGCAAAGATTTAAATTCCGATCCCGTGCAGGTCGAGCTGGGTGAGGTTCAGAAAGGTTTTTTTGTCCAGACGACGAATAGCCTCGGTGATACGGATAAGATGGCCCAGGACTGGGCGCGGGTAGTTACGGCCAGCGGTGATGATACCGCGGTGCCCTGGCAGCTGGAATCCGGAGCGGCCCAGGCTTTATGCATGGGCCGTAAACAGAAGGTGATGGCGAAATCCGGGGATGATGACAATTGGGCCTGGATGGATCTGTTGTCTCTCCGCGCAAAGAGAGATAGATTGCTCGGGGTCAAACCGGAAGGCGCCGTGCCGGAGAAAGAGAAGGCCTCTTTCTATCCCGCAATTCTTGCCAATACAGGGCCGCTGCAGGAAGGCAGGCAGATAATAGTGCTATCGCTCTCACACAGAGAGGTGGAGGCGGTCAAAGAGTCCGGCACGGATGTGTGGGGTTATTTTGCTGACGGCCGTTTTGCGCAAACTCCGGTGTATCCGGCGCTCGAGGGAGTTGACGGAAAAGGGTTTATTGAATTGCCGGGAGGCGTTAAGGCGGTGGACGAACTTCGGGCCGCATCCGGGGATAAAAAGGGTGAGCAGGTAGACGCTTTTGAATTTGGTTCCCCGAAGACCTTTGTCGATTGGATCGAGGAGAGGCCGTCCAAGATAGCGGACTTCTTAATAGATATAACGTATACGCTGCCCGACGGATCGCCGGGCAGTATCCGCGTCGCGGAGGGACAATGGCTTGTGACGGGAGACGGCGCGGATGAGCCGGTATCCGTAAAAAGGGCCTATCAGTTGAAGAGAGGATCCGTCCTTGTATGCGGTTTCAGGCAGGACAAATCTCCTGTGACGGCTGTCATTACCAACATAGAAGGCAGGGAAGAAAAGCTCGGCGTCTACAAGATAGCGCTTACGGCGTGTCCTCTCGTCCGTATTAACGGGATTCTGATACCGGTCAAAGTGCCCGTGCCAAACCTATTCCCCGGCGTTGCGGAAGACAGCGTAATCCAGCTTGCGCCATCCCTCGATATCGTACGCCAATCCGGCAAGGATGGGATCGATCTAAAAAGCGCGGCAAATAAGAACGCCGGAAACGTGGTCAGCGGCGATGTCATACTTGCCTATAACGTGGACCTTGAACCACGCCGCACATTTTATCAGCTGGAGATCGACAGCGCGGAAGATTATGCCGCGGACCGCTATATACGCATAGTAACGCCTCGCGCGACGCTTGATTGCGGTCATCAGCAGGGTGTTTTTATCACGAAGAGCGGATGGGATGGCGTACATCTTGTTCCGGCAGGCGTTGTCGGACCGGGCGATCAGGTTGTATGGCTCGGCGCAGGGCCTGGGCCGAAAGATTCTTCCATACCGAATCAACCGGCCGCTGAAGCACAATCAGCCGTAATCGAATTAGTGACGGTTACAGATGCGCAGGTGATGTATGCCACAAAAGACCGCCCTGTCATAGCGCTTCGGGATTTTCTCGTTCCGGATACGAGCAAGGAGAAACTTGGGTTTAAGCCAAATATGTTCGCGAACGGCATTCTGGTATCGGTCGGTGTAGTATTACCCGGCGAAGGGGAAAGCGGCAAAGGTGTCGGGAAGATGACCGGTAATAAAGTGGAGCCCAGGGTTCCCGGAAAGGGGCGTTTCAAACCCGCCTCAAAACAGTTGATCAGGGAGTCCGTGCCGCCTGAGCAGATAATAAAATTTGATGATCCCGAACAGTTAGAAAGAAACAGGAGCGAACTGGTTACGGCCTTCCATGATCCGGGACTAAGGCCCGGAGCCTGTAACGCAAAGGTCATTAATGATTTTCTCATGCAGTATTCAAAGGCCGGTATCGAATCTGAGCGTATATACTCGAAGATCGGCTCGTATCTAAAAGACTATCTCCAGGCCAGGGATTTTCTTGTCAGCACTGGCAATCCAAGGGTGCTGCCGGGTTTTGTTAACGCCTATGTTTTTCTGGCCACGCTGGTTTATGAAGCTGACGGTAAGGCCGCCGGAGACGCGCTCACAAGAGATTATCTTGCTATATTGCTCAGGGCTGTTAAGGGCGCGAATTGGGCAGACGGGAACATTTATGCCATGCAGGCATTTTTTGTGAGGGACGGTCTCATGTTGGCGCGCGATATACTGGTTTACGCGCGGGACAAGGGTGCCGTCGATGGTTTTGAGCCGATGGCCAAGGTGGTTTTTCCATCGGAAAGTTTTAAAAATGTGTTAACGGATTTCTTTATCGCGGATAAGGGCTGTAGTTCCGATATCCTTGAGAACGATAATGTGAGGCTTTATAACCTTACGCGGCAGTTAGATAAGCTGTACGGCGTGCCGATGCGTATCGGGGAGTCGCTCGCGGCGCCTGAGTTTAAGGCGTCGCGGTTATTTCAAGATCCCGGATTTGGTTCAAGGTTGGGCATATCCCGCGTTGAGGACGAAGGCTCGCCGAAAGAGCGGGGTTCATCTACCGAGGAAGGCGCCATGTGAACAAGGATACCTTTACTTTGAGGCCGGCGCTGGCGGCCGCGGGCGCATTTTTGGCAGCCGTTATTTTTTTCAGCCATCCTTCTGTCGCGGCCGCGGGCGAGAGCACCGCGCATATCGATCTCAAGATGATCCTTGAAGACAACCGCCGTGATTTTTATTCAGAAAGGCAGGATCTCCTGCTCGACATACTCCGTACTATGATAAACCAGGTACCCGAGGGAAGCGAAAGCGAAGATGTCGCGAAATGGGTGCAGGATTTTACTGAAAAGGGATTTATTAAGGGATCGTCCGGTGAATTTCTTTTTGCCGACGCGAACGCACAGCTTTGCGAAAAATTTCTCGGTATCGTTCAAGAGTCCGGCTGTAGACTGGACCGGAATTTCCTGAGGCGTATATATGAGCGGTGCCAGGCCGGTCCCGAAGTGATTGAATTTAAATATTTTTTGGAACCGGCCTGGCTTAATTTCAGCTCAAACCTGGCCGACGAAGAGACATACCAGGCGCTGTCAGGCCTCTTAGACAGGATGAGCGGCGCCGGTAAGATGCGCGAGTACCTGATGCTATTATATTACGGTTATAAAACGCATGGCAAGCACGAGACCGATTTCGACGGCCGCATAGACGGCGGATTATTGGGATCGCCGTCTTTGAGAGCGGAGGACATAAAGGATCTCTATGGAGTTCTGAAACAGGATTATTGGGGCAGTTTTCAGATAAAGAGGGACTGGATGCTCGAAAAGGCCGCATGGAGGCTTTTCAACGATTTTTCGCCTCAGGACTGGGCCGGGAAGATTGAGCCAAGCATAGCGCTCGATCTCGCAAGCATATTGACAATGGCCGGAAAGACCAATGACCATGACAGGATTTCGCTTGTTGATTGGTTTAAGAAGATGGGGGCGTGCATAAAAAAATCCCCCGCAGACATCCCCGTCCGGTCTCTATTGACTTATTTTATCTCAAATTCGGGGCTTTCTTTACGCGAATCGTTCCAGGCGCTCCGTGAATTCTTCGCTGATGACCAGAGGATGTTTACGGCGCTCCATGAGTCGCCGCCGGATTCATCCGCGATGGGGATATGGAATAAAGATAAAGAGAACGCCGCGGAATGTATGACATTATTAGATGGTTTTTTCCAGATAGGCAGTGCGGGGGAATGGGATGTTGGCCTATGGGACTGCCTCAGGGATTATTACTACGTGCCGCGTCCGACGCAGGTCAGAGAGAGGCTTTTTAACACGATCATAAAGCCGATTTACGAAAGCCGGGAGCTTGCCGCCAACCCTGTCAGAAAAAGAATGTTACGCGAGGCCGAAGAGAGCAAATCTTTTATGCTCGAAAGCCATCGCTATGAGATCGCGCACCATCTCCTGACGACCTCCCCAATGACCGACATGGCCGCGATAGAAAATAAGGATAGCGATACCTTATCGTTCGCGATCCAGGTCTTCAATAACCTCGCGCCGGAAAGCGCCGAATTATACGATTCAGACTCGTTGAAGAAAGCGATAAAATCGTCCGGCGAGACGATGCCTCAAGATAAGCCGGAGCGGATCTTGCGTTATGTCAACTTTGTCTTATCTGAACCACTTCTTCTCATGTGTTATGCCTTTATGGGAAAGACGGATCTCACCGGAGGCGTTGCCTTTTCGCTTGATAATGAGGCGCAGGTCAGGCAGTTTGAGGCGGTATTGAGAAGGATCGTGCAGATCAAAGGCGACCTGATGCAAAACTACGGCAGGAGTCTCGGCCGTGTCAAGGCGCTCGAAAAGATAGCGGAAGAGATCATCAGTAAGATGGAAGACGCTATTCAGAGGAAAGATACAAAACAGATCGTCAATCTGATCCGCCTCACCTTAAAAATAACCGTTATATTGGAGGACGACTCGTATATCGATCGTATTCTTCTCAGTTTGCGCAAAGACGTGTTTGGAGTAGGGGATGATCCGTACCTGTTTGTGCAGTTGTCGGGCGCGGATCTGGATGCGAAGGCCGGTTATTTTCATCTGTTGTGCTCAGACGATCTGGTGAGCGCGCTAAGGGCGGTCGGAAAAAGGAAATATTTCGAAAAATTTTACAGGATGCTTTATATGCCCCTTCGCAGCATTTATGGCTTTTTCAACAAGGTCGGGGCCGAGCCATATCTGAAATTTGTATCAGAATTTACGGAAGGCAAGTATGACACGCCTGAGGATGTAGACATGAACGGCCTGTTCGATGCGGAAGTAGAGAGCCTTGGCTCGATCCATGATGAGACGGGCCGTCCGAAGTATATCGATGCCGAAGAGGCTATCGCGTCCTTTATCGCGGGTCCGAATTTCGAAAAACTGGGCATAAAATCATGGAACGATCCACACCGCATAAATATGAACAAGAACGTCAACTTAGGGGTGCTATACCGTCTTCTGAATAAGACCAAAGTTAACGACTGGGCCATGGCAGAATGTCCTGACAATACCCGCGCGAAAAATTATAGACAGGTCGCGGAGGTGTTTATTGAAAATATGGAAAATCCGGACCGTATGGACAAACCAGTCTCCTTGTCCGGACAGCCGGAGCTATACTCAAAATGGGATTTTTTCGTCTTCGTCCGGTCTCTTGTCGATCTATATGAGATATACGGATATCCTCTGCCGGTTACTGCGTCGTCGTCGACAATGTTTACGGGCGCGCCGGAAGGCGGTATTAAACGCGACCCCCTGATAGGGAATATAAACGATGTGGCAACGAGAAAGCTCGACGGGACTTTGCGCGCTTCCGTGATAGAAAAGTTCGTGGGCGCGCCGGAGGCCAGCCAGACCGCGGGCTCCGGCAGGTCTGAGATGCTGGGGGAAACCACCCTCCTTCTACCCAATTCGGACGATAATAACGCGGGCGAGAAAACAGAGCTCGATAGATACTGGGTGCTGAAAGAAGGCCTGTTCAAGCGGATAAGCTCGTCCCTTGACGATGCGGCCGCATCCGCGGATAAACTAAGGCGATTGATACTGTTATGCCGTATGGAGACCAGCGTTTATGGTCTCGATAACGAGAAGGCGGGTTTTGGATATGAGCGCGTCAGATCGAAGTATATGGCCCCCCTTGGAAAAGTTGACCAGACGACACTGCGGCTTGAGGAATTCCGGCTGAAAGAGGTGAATCAGCCGAACGGCCGGGAGGCCAATACCGTCCTGGAGCTTGCGCCGGTGGTGCAGCAGCTTGTCGATGTCCTGTCCAAAGATTACGACCTGATGAGGGTCCTGACAAAGGGTAAGGCTGATTCCGTTTCTCAGGCGATCCTCGCCTTGTACAAGGCCGCCAATCCTAATAACATACTCGAGGAATTAAAAGACGACCACGTCGAAACGCTATGGTTTTTAACGACAAGGTGCCGCAATGCCCTTGCCGACTCGGCGGGCCGGCTCGAGAGCTTGAGCCAGGAAGAAAAGGCGGCTACGGCGGGTATCATGTCATCGCTCTTTGTAATCTACAGTTATTTCATGCCCTACATCGATTCCGGGTTTAACGTAGGCGCCATCTTCGATGTTAAAAACGCGCTGCCGGTATTTTGTATGCTCAATTACGATATCAAGGCGCCGGCAACGAAGCTCCTCGGTGTTTATGAGAGCTCCTGGAGCGGTATAAAAGGCGCCGTGAGGATGAGGCCGTTTGAGCTGGAGACGTTCCTGATATGCCACAATTTCTTGCCCATATATCTTCTCGAGGCGGGCCTTAATGACTCCACGCGGTTTCTTAAATTGGTTGAGGGCAGACAGATCAGCGTCAGGGTGTATAATTTCCGATTGTTGTGGGAACGGGAAGACAGGGCGACGGTTTCTATGGAGCATCTCTGCGGCGAGATAATGGGCGGGATGGAGAATAACAAAAATATCCTGACGGCATCGGCCGAATTAACGGACGATGTGTACCTGGAGTATTTTTTCGGGGATATGCGGCGCGTTCTGAACAAAAAGCCCAAGTTTGAAACCCAAATGCCGCAGAATTTTGATTCTGTTGTGCAGAGATTGGCCGTGTTGCCCGAGGATGACAGGGTTGTCAGGCTTAAGAGCGATCTGGAACGAAAGATTTCTGAATTGGCCGGTTCGGCTCAGTCGGAAGAATCGGATAAGAGGAAGAAACGGTTTGAAGAGGCGCTCAACGATGTGAGCGGATTAAAAGGCAAGGTAGATGCTGTCCTGGACAAGAGATATGAATATTTTGGAAAGGTTCTCGCGAAGCAGTTCAGATCGGTTTTTACCATCCAGAAGGCCTGCGAAGAGGCGGTCGAACACGTGAACCGGCGATCGCCGCGGCAGATGTTTAAAGCGATGGTTCAACCAGCCGATGAATATGCCTCATCGAGGCTTTCGGCAGAAGTGTGGCGGCGGTATAACAAGTTCTATGAGGCGGCGCTCTTTGATGAAAAAGGAGGCTTCGCGCGTGAACTGGAAGAGCGGATGGTAAGATTGTTTTACGAACCGCCTAAAAATAACGAAAGAAAGGCCGATTACAAGCGGTCGCGTCTTGTAAAATTTGCGCAGTTTCTTGACGGCGGTGAGATAAAGGATGAGCCCGCGAAATTGAAAGTGACTACGGCTGGGTTTGCGGCCTGTGCCAATAAAAGCGCGGACACCCGGTCAGCCGTAGACTCAAAGTATATTGAGGCCGGCGCGCGTTTTTTAAAGTGCCTGTTTTGCGGTGAGTACATGGAGCGCGGCTATCCGTTCATCGGGGATATAGTTTGGGACAAAGACGAAAAAGGCCGGATAACTGTTAAGCCGTTACCTTACGATGATAAGACAGGTGAAGAGGAAACGCGCGACCTGTTGAAATGGATTTTTGACTGTGGCGAGAAATACGGAAACATACCGGAGCTCAGAAAATTGTTCTTAAGGCAGGATGTTGTCATGGGAAAGCCGCAGCCGGAACCGGCGGCTCAAACCGTCCAAAACACGGAGAAAGACGAGGCGGTTGTATGACTCGATTTAACGACATGGAGGCGTTTCTGGCTTATTTCGGCTTGGTGGCAGACTACTGGAAAAATATGGTCCGGCATGGCGCTAAAGCGGATGATTACCGGCGCATCGTGGAAAGGTTTATAGAAAAGATGGCGGAGCAAGTTGATACCTGTTTTGCCCAGGAAGCGATAGAATGGGTCGATATGCTCGAATCGGAACCTTTTAACGAGCTTGTGGATATGGAATCCGTGGCAAAGCGTTTTACTGTCAGGGTCGCGCGCGCCGTGGCGGGAGCTTCCGCCGGAAAACCCGTCGACGCTGTTGAGTGGATACGTTTTGTAGATACGCGCAAATTTATTTATGTTCTGAAGAACAAGGCCTATTCATGGGTGGATGAATGTCTTGCGGGTGTATGCGATAGCAGGGTCTCATCAGAAGTTGCCAGGGCCGCATACGGCGTTTTGGAAAAAACGGCGCCGCAGGACGCGCGCCGGAGTTCTTTCTGTGAAGGCCTGAATAGTCTTAAACTGCCTCCGGGGAAAAATATTTGGGAAGCGGGCTCGTTCAGAGAGGCGCTATGGGCCTGTACGATTAACGCGGCATCCTGCGCGCCAAAGATCAAGCGCTGCGCCGCGGACATATTTACAATGGTAAAGGATGACCCCCATCTTTTTGGGGTATGGGTTGGCGTTTGCGATAAATTCACATCGGAAGGTATAGGTCTTTGGGGCGGGGACGAAGGCCCTCTTCGGAAGGCGGCGGAGTATCCAACCGCCGGAACATCTCTCGATGGGGTCGCGCACGACAAAACTGGTATCAGCTCTAAAGAGATAACCCTCATGTATTTTTATTCCCAGGATGTCCTGCTGTGCCAGCATCAGTCCCCTATAGTGAACAGGGTGACAGGCAGATTGCCCGGCGCGGTTACCGTTAGACGGCTGGACGCTGACAAAAGAGGTGATAGGCCCCTTTTTACGCGCTTCGGCGTTAAGGTGGTGCCAACACTTATTATCGCAGGTGATGGGTTGGAGCTAAAACGTTACACCGGGCTCCAGGGCGAGGAGGCTCTTGTGTCGGAGCTGAAAAAAATTGTCGAAAGGTAAGAGCGTGCTTACGAAAAGTATATTTTGGACCACGATGGTGGTGTGCGTCGCGGCCTCTTTACCTTTATGTTTACGCGCGCACGCTGAGGAAAGCATGATGGACCCATGGGCAACCTCGTTCCATGATCAGGTCAAGAGGTCTAACGACGTTTACGTTAAAAATAACATTCTTGTTCACCTGGAGTCGGTTGATAAGCTCAATAAGGAGATACGCGAGGCATCGCTTTCACGGTTTAACACCGGCCTTGACCTTGGCGACGCGAAGGAATCCGATATCGATAAAGTCATAGCTAGTCTCGTTGCGTTCCAGAAGAAGCATAACGCCCGTCTCGAAGGATGGGCGGGGAAAAATACCGCCTTCGGGAGTTTTGTCGATCCGCTTAAGATGCGCGCCGCGCAGGTGAAGAGCCTCAAGGACGCGCGTTTTCCACAGCCATGGCCTTTTGCGGCCATACACTGGTATCCACGCGCCCGAAAATTAAAATTGGAAAACCAGGAAATACCGAAAGACGGACTCGGGTTTAAACCCGACCTGTGGCAGGACGCCGACGCCCTGACCCAGAAATACGCGTTATTCAGCTTCATGCGCAAAACCCTCAACGTCCGGCAGTTTGAAGAGGCCTTCCTTGATGATCAAACGGGTTATAAGTCCTTTTGGAAAATCTCATCCAAGGCCATAAATTTTAAACGTTGGCGTTATCAGGATTATTACATCTACCGCTATATATCTCCATTAGGCTTGCCCGCAGCTGAAAAAGGAAACCTGAAGTTCTTTGTCCTGGTCCAATGCGCGTTATCCAGAGGAACCGATAAATTTCAGGATTTTTACAACGCTAAACTCCGATTTTTCGCGGATTTGACGGAAGAAATGAAACGCGAAGATTGTGTGAGAATGGCCGCAAGGACTTACATGGATTTGTACGCCTTCGTATGCCGTTCGTTTCCGTGTGTCAGCGCGTTTCGGATTAAGGATGCCGCGGCGGGCGCCTCGATATATGAATTTCTGGACGGCTATCCCGGAGATAAGCCGGCGAGAATGGAGTTCGGCGAAAACTCACCGGCAGGTATCGCGTTCAGGCTGTACGAGCGGCTTAATACCTCAAGCCGCGGCTCGCAATCCCAGAGGGAGCTTACGGAACGGATATTTTCGCCGATCCTTCTTCTTCAGTTCCGGCTGCCGGCCGATTTTTCAAACAGGCTTACGGATTTCCCGTATGAAGATATCAAAGTGGGTTTCAAGGGCTACCTCGATTTTTATGATGCGCTTACCGCGCCCGGCCCGGTTTTCGGCAAAAAGGCATGGACGATAAAAGGAATTTTCAGGTGAAGATCAGAGCCACAATCAGCGTTTTTACATCTCTTATTTTTTTGTCCGTCCTTATCGGCATATTTTCGATATTTGTGTTTCAGAAGTCGTTTTTGCCTTTGTCGGGCCCGGGTGAAAACGGCAAAGGCTGGGCCGATGATGTCATGACTTTTTATGAATCGGCGTCCGAGAAGACTCTTGAGGAGGCTTATCGCTCAAACGTCAAACGCATAGAAATCCGTCCCCAGGAAAATTCAAGCCGCTATCACTGCGCCAGCCCGTGCAACGAAGGCCTGGCGGGCGCGGTAGTTAAGAAGCTTTATAATGGCCGGTCTGAAAAGATTCCCGAGGTTTTGTTTTGGCGTGAGCCGTTATTTGCGAGCTCATCCTGCCGTGGGATTCTTTATTTTTGCAATTGGCTGACCGCGAATCTGCGCTTTCTTTCCCCGCAAAAAGGCAAAGGCACGCCGGGCCCTTGCTCTATGGGATTATTCAGGATGCGCCCTGACGGCAGGGCGGAACCGGCAAAGGAACTTACAAGCCAACCAACACTCTACCTGACTATAGAGATCAGCGATGTAAAGATGCATGCCGGGCAAAATACCTTTAAAGCGGAGTTTTGTCTGCGCGCCGATGACGGGGATCCGAAAAAAGGCGCGGTTATTTTGAAAGAGTCCTATAAAGGGGCGACCACGCAAATCTTCTGGTTCATCAGGCAAAAATGCCCCGGATGGTTCATGTTTGTGAATATCGTACTGATCTTCATGCTTTCCGGTTTTCTTTTTTGGTTTCGGAACCTGCCATATCCCGCCGTCAAGATAGGCCTCCTCTGCTGTATGCTGGGGCAGATCTATGTCATGGCGCTTTTATTATTATCTCCAATTCCGCGGGAGCAGCTGCAGTTTTTTCATGACCAGACGAAAATTTTCTATCTGGTTGATATAAACAGCGAGATCAGATTCGCGCCCGAAAGGTCTGATGGGCAAAAGGCCGGTCCCGATTATCTCGCCAGGCGCCTTGAGGAGAGGATCAGCGAGCGCGTCGTGGGCCAAAAACCCGGCGAGCTAATGGCGTTCTGGAGATGGTTATGGTCGCGATACAGCATAGGAGCGATTTACCGGCCGCGCAGGTTTGAGCTGAATCGTCCGTGTGTCATGGACAAATATGAGTTTTCCGGGTTTGAAAAGGATGGGTGGAATTACCTGGGGGTTGTATCCAGGGGAATGGAGGACAGCGGTAATTTTACAGCCTCAAACAATGCCTCTATCCTGCGTGAGGCACGCTTAGTTAAGCCGCAAACCGAGCTCAAAAATGCCCTGAAACGCGAAGCGCAGGAAAGCGCGAACGGTTCGGCGATGAATCTTGCGCTTGTACTGACAAGCGCGAGCACATCATCTTATAAAGACGTGCTTGAGTTTATGGAGCCTGCCGAGGCCGCGGCAAGGGATGGCCGTGACCTTCGGGTATTTACTATTTTGGTTCCTTCGATACCGACAACCGGCGCAGACAAATTTTATGATTTCGAGAACGGGAAAGCCGCGCTCATATCTCTGGAGTCGGACTATATCCTTCCGCTGAACAGCCGCGCATATAAAGCGGATGAACTGGAATCCTTATTAAGAAAACATGGGATAGAACGTAAGAGCCGCGCCGGAGGCGAACCACAAGTTATTAATCTGCGTTCCGGCCTATATGATATTCCTAATATCAGCGTTGAGGATAAGGACTATTGGGATACGCCGCGCGACCTTGGTGAATTAAGGCAAAAATACCTGTTTGTTGGGCGGGAGAAAATTGACGCGGCCTGTGACGAGATTGTGAATATACTCAAAGATATGCTCAGCCGCGGATTCGACAATGCGGAGAGACTCATATTTATCCATGTGATCGGCCGTATACCCGTCTTCTGGCTTGCTGTTATAGCGCTCGCGTCCTACATATTCGGTTTTTTCGCTTTCATCGGCCAATGTAATCCTGTCTTCTTCCGCGAGTTCGAACATGACCCCGCTGTAAGGATTGGCCACTATGCCGCGGTGGCGCTCTCCGTAGCGAGCATGGTATTATTCGTTTTCGGAGTGGTCTGGCGCGCGCAGAACCCCGAAGTATGGACGGACTTCGGCGACCCCCGCTGGGCTCTCGCGGTCGGTATACTCTGCTGGTTGTCATGGTTTGTAGCGCCGTTCGCATACTTCAAGGTGAGGGGAATAAATGGCCTGAAGGGTGAAGGGCTTGGCCCGGCGCCGGCCAGATATTGGGCGCTTTCTGTCTGCATGGCAGGCCTAGCGGCCATTTATGCCTCATTCCGGTATATACCGGAAGGCGGTTTAACCGGATCGAACCTGTTTTGGAAGTTCTGGCTTACATTTTTGCTCGTCAGCCTGACTATCTTCTCGGGACTCATAGCGCCGAAAGGCGATAAGAGTGTATATGGCGGGATGGGGCATATAGAGTGGTGGCGCAATCCATGGTGGAGCTTCCTTGTTAAGACGCTTCTTATAATGGGGATAATAATACTATTCCGCGGGGCGTTTCCCGCGACACCAAGCGGATGGAAGGGTATGACGGGCCTGTTTTCGTCGTTCCATCGTTTCGTGTTGACGATAACCATCTTTTGGTCTATAATCGGCTTTGCGATTGCCCTTACCGCTAAGCCGATAAGGTTGACATACTGGCTTGGCCCAGCTATCACTGTTGTCGCCAGCCTTGCTCTATTCCTGGGAGGTTAATATATGCCATTGAGTCCGAAAAAGATATCCCTGAAAGATGCCTGTGAAGCCCTTCAACTCAATTACGAAAATTTTATATCTCTCCTGAAAGATCATGATTCCGACGATCCTGTGTCGGCGTCCGGTGCCGGCATCGACGACCTGACCGACCGGGAAGAGGATGCCATACGCGGGAATATTCACAGGGCTAATGAAAGCTGGCTCATTACATCCATACTGGGCAGGCTGGATATGGACGATCTGAAATTTGAGGGTGATATCACGTCAAAAGATGCCCGGATACTGGACAACATCGCCGCATCTTCCGGAAAGAGTGAAAGAAGATTGCTCGGGGAGATTTTACGAGGGGCTCAATCAAAAGTGAAGGATGACCTTGAGAATGAATTCAAGAGGAGGATAAAAGGGCAGGACGAGCTTGTCCATTCGCTTCTGATAGCGCTTGTGCTCAATGAGCATTGCCTGCTCGAGGGGCTTCCGGGAGTGGGAAAGACCGAAATTGTGAAATGGATAGCGAATGTTACGGGGCTGCCTTTCAGCAGAGTGCAGTTCATCCCCGACATGCTGCCGTCGGATCTGATCGGCAAGGATCATATTGATATATTGAAACTCAACGCGCGCGATCCGAACGCGATCAGTTGGGCAAACGGCCCGATATTTACCAGCATACTGCTCGCGGACGAGATAAACCGCGCCCCGTCGAAGGTCCAGGCGGCGCTCCTGGAGTCGATGGGTGAAAAGCAGGTTACGCCGTTCGGTAAGATGTCCATGCCGGTATTAAGTCCGCTTCACCAGGCCGCTCTGGAATTATGGCCCTTGAAATTTCCCGAACTTTTTTCCAAAGCCAAGGCCGAACCCCGCGGATTGATCGGCATGCCCGTTATCCCCGCCCACAGGAAGGATCTTGCGCAATTTACCGTATTTGCCACAATGGATCCCATAGAACAGGAAGGCACCTATCCGCTTTCAGAGGCGCAGACCGACAGATTCTGTTTTAAAGTAATCGTCCCTTATCCGCCGAGGGACAGTTATCTGGATATATTGGAAGTGGTATATAGCGGGGAAAAACCTCCTGAGGCGATTGAGCTTAATATGTCTGTATTGAAATGCAGGCGGTACTTTGAAAAATACCCGCGCCACATGATCCCCGTTTTACTTCCTCTTTACTTTTTACTGAAGTGCCGCGCCGAAATCCTGCCTGTCAGGATCGGTAAAGATGAGTGGATGCGCGATAGGCCGTCTAAAAAGTCGGGCGGAAGTTCTGCGGACGATCTCGTGGTAGGCGATCCCCTTTTCTTCTCCGTCGCGGAAGATCTTGCCGGCAAGTCACCCGATCTGCGTATGAGCCGCACGGAGAGCGGCATATTGCAAAAGATTCACGATGTGGTCTACACGACAAACGCCCGCACTATCGGCGCGGGCGAGACACAGGGCGCGCGGCTTTGGTATGATAAAGAGCAGATTGAGATGCGCCAGTACATCTTTGAACAGGAAAGATCCGGCCGGGACACAAAACGCAAAGAGAGGCTTTCTCGCGTCCTTGAAGAAGAACATTGCCAGTATGTAAAAGCCGGTGGCAGTCCCCGCGCCTTTCTGAAGCTGGTCGCGGCTTCGCTCTGCCAGGCGTTTCTTGACAGCCGCGACAAAATAGATGAAGAGGATGTCATCAAGGTTATTGACAATGTTCTTCGGCACCGTATACACATGGATGTTCACGCGCGCATGGCCGGCATATCCCCCGAAGACGTTATACACAAGGTTTGCGAGCGTATCCTAAGCCCTGATAATAGGTAATAAGGAAGGCCCCCGCGAGGAAGTTAGAGAGCGATGCCATATACGGAAAGCCTTAAGGCCGTTAACAAGGAGGTTTTAAGGCGTATAAACCGCGAAGTTTCGGTGAGGGCGTCGCGTTTCGCCAATGCGCTGCTCTCCGGCGTATTCCGCGCGATATTTCAGATTGAAAAGGCGTATGAATTCGCCGAGCCCGCCATTTTTCAGCCGGAACATGAACCTGACAGGATGCTCTTAAACCGGTTAGACGGATACCGCTTGTCCAACCTGCCTATGGCGATAGCAAACGAAGATGTGCTGGTCTCCCGATATCAACTCTTTACAGAATACGATTTTGTCGTAGTGGCCGATGTCAGCCAGTCGATGATGTTGTACTGGTGGGGCATATACGGCGGAGATCCTATGCCCGGCCATACCGCAGAGGAACTTACCGCCGATGTGGAGGCTCATAAGTGGAAGATCCCCGGTGACAGGACAAAGCTTTTTTTGCTCAAATATACGCTGGCCTCTTTCCTGCATGCGGCAAGGGCGAACGAATTTTTTTCGTACGTCCTGCTCGCCGGAGACAGCAAGATAGAGCTCTATGATTCCCGCAGGGAGCCGAATCTCGAAGAGACTCTTTTAAGGAACATAGACGAGCATTATGGAAAGCTTGTCACTAAAGGCGGGGAGGAGAGGCCTCAGCTGCAGGAGGCCCTGCGCCAGGTGCTTGCGAGGCGCCGCCGCGCGATAGTGCTTTGTATATCGGATTTTAATGACTGTCTTCAGCACATAAATGATAAGGGCGGCGCGCGCCTTTCGCAGAATGACATAATACTTCCGCTTGCCGAGATATCATCCCGCCACCGCCTGCTCGTTCTTCAGATAAATCACCGCCTTGAGCACGAGCCGCAGGCTGGTGAGGCGACTTTTGATGTCAAAAATTGCCCGTATTTGAACGGCGAAATACGTTCGGAGCAAAGAGGCTATGCGGTGAGTGATAGGGATCTGGTCTTATACGGAGAGAAAGTTGATGCGTGGAAAAAAACGCTCGGTGTGAATTTCGGCAAATTCGGCATAAAATGGCAGAGCCTCAGGGCAGGTAAGGACGACGAAAACGTGGATACGAGGATTTACGAACTCGGCGTCCAGACAGGGAGATGAAGATATGTTCAAGATAGTAAATCAGGATATCCTTCTTCGGCTGAAACTTACTATGGATAGAAAGTCCTACAGCGTTGTAAATATCTGCGGGGCGCAGGATGCGGGCCAGATCGTTCTTAAGCTGAGATCTGACGAAGGCGGCGGTCTCGCAACCTCTGTTTTTCTTGCCGACGCGGCAGAGAAGTATTCCGTAGACAACACGGGAAAGACGCTCGGCCAATGGCTTGATGAGGAATTTTTGGGCGCTGAAAGCTGTTTGGAAAACATCGTTGATGCGTATGCCGATGCGGACGGCGCGCCGCGTTTGGCCGGAGGTGATGGGATGGCGCAGGCATCGAAGACACGCGCCCTGCTTAATCTGGGAGCGATCCGGACTCTGGGCAATCGATCAAGAGACGAGGTATTATCCCATCTGAAATCATGGCTGGATGCGGATCGGCATATGTGGCAGACGCGGAAGGTTGGCATGGACAAGGAAGCCAGGTCAGAATCGATAGATATAATAGTGATGCCGACAGCGAGATTGGAGGGATTGTTTCTTGAACTTAAAAAAGCAAGGGCAGAGGCCGAGGCGCGTTCGGTCTCTTTGGATGGGGTCAGTATAAGATTTGAGCCTTTTCTCTGCCGCGCCCTTGAAAGGCATTGGACGGAGGTCTTGAGAGGAGTTGATATTATTCGCGCTATGGGACGGTCTGACAGCGGCGGAATGCGGGTAGATGCGCAAATCCGGGAGGCAAGCCCGCCTGCGGACATTGCTCATAGTAAGATTAATATCGCAAGGACATTCAAACACGGCAAAAAAGACGCAGTTTCCGAAAGCGCGGAACCCAGGAAAATCCGGATTTCCGCCGTAACGGACGGGTATAAAACAGATATTGCGATAGAGTTATTCTTTTCGGTGGCTGCGAGCAAAACGTTCGCGGCCAGAATTATCACTCATTGCGGTATATCGCGTCTGAACCCTAAAAAGATTGTAAAACAACTGAAGGCTGGGCTTGAAGGGTATCTTAGCGATATGCAGTGGGCGCTGGATAAGTATTTTAAGGATAACATGATGAGCGTCGCGTCGTACAGGGGTATGGTATTTCAGGATATCGATGAGTTTAAAAAATGGCTGGGAGCGTCGTCAAACGCGGATGATTATAAAATATGCCGGCTCGGTTCGGCTGAGCAGAAAGGCGGGCCCCGTATCTTAAGCCGTGAAAATCCAGCCGATATTATAGCCGAGTGGCTTCAGGGCATTGCGGCCGATTAATCGAGGAGGAGAGCATGGAAGGTGTAAAAGTTTTGAGGAGCACTCAGATTATAATCTTAGGCATCTGCGTCGCGTTTGCAGCGATTATCTCCAGCGTGATAATTTCGAAGGGGAACAGAAGATGTAAACAAAGCGGCGATAATGAATGATATTAAAAGAATTTCTGCGGTTGCAATTATAATTAATTTTATAGCGCTATTCTCAAGCCATGCTCAGCCAAATATTCCCCGAGAGAACATTCCGAAGGACGCTTCTGTTGAAATAAGGAAAGAGATTGAAAAGTTATATTCTCCCGATGCCATAGAAAGAGCCGAGGCAGCTATTCACCTTGGATGGATGGGGAGCAAGGCGGCTCCGGCCATACCATTCCTAAAGGCGATGTTGAACGATAACGCCCCCATAGAGTGGGAATACGTCGATATCCCGAGATCCGAGATACCGTTATATAAACCATTCACACCCGGCGAAGAGGCGAAAAGCGCGGTAGAATCAATGCTTAAAGAGATACCAGGGCAAGATCTCGGACCCAGCCAAACGGCAGGAGTGGCGGGAGACTAACTATGGTGAGGTAGAGCGGCTCCCTAAAAAAGCAGGGGCCAAGGAATAGCATGGGATGGGGGGCAACTACCTTAGAGCTTGCAAGTCGAGGCGTGTATGAATATAGTCAAAATCATTTGGAATAAATTTTTTATCAGAGATGCCGAAGCGTCTGTTAACGGGTTAGAGGTTTTTGCCGAAGATCTGTTCAGGGCAGGCGCACGTGTGCTGATTTGCGGAGGAGGCGTTACTAATCATCCCCGAAGTCGTCTCCGGCATAAATCCCTAAAAAATGGGGGACACCCATTTTACTTTCGGAAGATTGAAGTTGATTTTATGCCTTTATCGTGATATTTTACGGACTATGAGCTATATAGTATTCGCGAGAAAATACCGCCCCCAGACCTTTGATGATATCGAAGGTCAGGCCCATGTAACCACCACCCTTAAGAACGCGATCTCACAAAATCGCGTCGCGCATGCGTATATATTCGCGGGCCCGCGCGGCGTTGGCAAGACCACCACAGCAAGGATTTTTGCCAAGGCGCTCGATTGCGAAAAAGGCCCGACACCCATGCCGTGCAACAAATGCGATCTGTGCAAAGAGATAACGCGGGGCTCAAACCTCGACTGCCTTGAGATAGACGGCGCTTCAAACAGGGGAATCGACGAGATAAGGAACCTGAGAGAGAACGTTAAATTTGCGCCTTCAAGGGGTAAATTCAAAATCTATATAATCGATGAAGTGCATATGCTTACACCTGAAGCGTTCAACGCTCTCCTGAAGACGCTGGAAGAGCCGCCGCCGCACGCTAAATTCATATTCGCGACAACCCAGGCCCATAAAGTCCCCGCAACGATACTTTCAAGATGCCAGAGGTTCGATTTCAGGAGGATCGCGGCCTCAGGCATATTTAAGAACCTTAAAAGCATTTCCGAAAGCGAAAGCCTGAAGGTGAATGATGACGCGCTTATGTTGATAGCGAAACATTGCGACGGGAGCATGCGGGATGCCCAGGTGACGCTGGACCAGATAATGTCATTTGCCGAAGGAACTCTGGGGGCGGAAGACGTGGCGAAGATCCTTGGTATAGTGGACGACGAGATCCTATTCGGCCTATCCGGGGCCATCAATGAAAAGGACGCCTCAACAGCCCTCAGAATAGTCGACAATTTCGTAAATGAAGGCAAAGAGACGCTTGAGGTAGTGCTGGGCCTGATAGAGCATTTCAGGAATATATCGATAGCGAAAATAGGCAAGGAGTTAAACTCTTTGATAGACACCAGCGCCGAGAAGATAAAGGCTTACGCTGAGGAAGCGAAGAAATTTACCATAGAAGAGGTCCTTTATATAATTTATACGCTTTCCAATACAATAGACTTCATAAGAAAGTCTAATCTTTCCAAAATACCGCTTGAGGCCGCCCTCATTAAGCTTACACGGACAGGTTCCATAATGTCGATGGCTGAGATAATTGATAGGGTAGACGCGCTTGGGAAGAACTGCGCCCAGGAGAGCGCGGGCTATAAATCATCGGCCGCAGGCCAAAGGGTGGATAAAGCCAAAGCGGTTTCTTCCACTCCTGCCGTCGATGCCTCGACCAAGCCCGGCATCGATCCCGAGCACAGTCGAGGGATCGAGAGGCCGAAGGGTGTCGCAGCTCCGACGGAAGAGGCTCCTCCGGAAAGGCGCGAGAATAAAGAAGATCTTAATGAGGCGCTGAGCTCATGGGAGAGCATAGTAAATTATGTTAAGACGAAAAAAATATCGATCGGGTCATATCTTCAGGAAGGGTATCCTGTGAGCCTGGAGAACGGGATTCTTACAATAGGTTTTTCAAAAGAATTCCAGTTCCACAAAGAGATGCTGGGCTCATTAGAGAACAGGCGTTTGATCGAAGAGGCCGTCCGGATCATATTGAATCTGGGCCTCAAGGTGAACCTTATAGCGACAGAAACCCCCACCAGCCAGGGCCGAAACGGCGGCTCCTATGATTTGAGCGGCGGATCCGGCGCGGCGAAGGAAGATATTGACCCGATAGTTAAGACGGCCCTTGATATATTCGACGGGGAGATGAAAATCGCAAGAGACCCAAGGCCTAAGCAAAAATGACCGGTTTTCCTGTTTCCATGAGAGCATTGATAGAAGGGTTTTCCAGGATGCCTGGAATCGGCCCAAAGAGCGCCCAGAGGCTCGCTTTCTATATTCTGAGATCCTCGAAGGCCGAAGCCGAGGCGCTGTCGAAGGCGATCCTGAAAGTTAAAGATTCCGTGAAGTCCTGCGGCGCCTGCAACAATTTGAGCGATGATGATATTTGCGAGATATGTAAAAGCGCGTCAAGGAACAAGGCTTTACTTTGCGTGGTGGAGGAGCCTAACGACGTTATTACGATAGAACGCGCCGGTTTTTTTCACGGCCTGTATCACGTGCTTTTAGGATCGCTCTCGCCTCTGGACGGCATAGGGCCGCAGGACCTGAAGATAAGGGAGCTTCTAGAAAGGGTTAAGAAAGAAAAGTTCAAGGAGATAATTATAGCGACTGATTTCAATTCAGAAGGCGAGGCGACGGCGCTCTATCTGTTTAAGGTATTAAAGAATTGCGGCGCAAGGCTGACGAGAGTGGCTTATGGAATACCGGTCGGCGGAGACCTCCAATACGCCGATCAGGCAACAATAATAAAGGCCTTCGAAGGCAGGCGTGAGGCTAGTAAATAGGCTAGTAAATAGGATAGTAAAATAGGATCATTCATGTCCAAATTAAACCACAAGGCCCGACGGAACTTGTATTTTGAGATTCGATCTTTGCCTACCCCTCACCCTTGCCCTCTCCCCT
>JAUYDB010000262.1 GCA_030691985.1 Candidatus Omnitrophota bacterium
ATGATGTAGGTAAAAAGCGGGATGAGGCCAGGACGAAAACCTTATCTGAATATGGAGTCAGGATATTAAGATTCAGCGATTTGGATATATTGAATAATATTGAAGGGGTATATGAGGTCATATGCAAAGAGACGGAACGCGATAATGCCCCCTCACCCCATCCCTCTCCCCTAAAAAGGGGAGAGGTGGATAATGTTTAATAGGTTTTCACAAAATTAAAATTTGACCTCCTCCCCCTCAAAAAGCGGCAAAAAACAACGCTTTTTGGAAGAATCGGAAGAATCTTCCGACGGAGAAATAGCAGGAGGGCAAGAAGAAAAGGGGATTTAGAATTCCCCGACGATAAAATAATTTTGTGAAGGGCACTCAAACTGTTAAAATAGGAGGTCCGAGGCATGAAATTTCAGGTGAAGGACTTTATGTCGAGAGATGTCAAATTTGTCAGGCCGGACTCAAACGCCAAAGAGGCGCTGAAGCTGCTCCTTAGCGAGGGGACGAGCGGCATGCCGGTAATAGACAAGGACGGCAGGCCCGTTGGCGTGTTTACGGAAAAGGAAATACTGAAGGCGGTTCTCCCCGGGTATGTCCAGGATGTGGGCGCGTTCATCTATGCCGAGGATTCTAAGTCGACCTTAAAGAAGATAGCGGGATTGGAAAAAATTCTGGTGAAGGACATCATGCGTGTGGAAATATCGACGATCCAAGAGGAGACCTCTGTCTCTGAGGCGTCGAGGATAATGCTTACCAGAAGCGAAAGAAGGATAATTGTGCTGAAAGACGGCAAGGCCGTCGGTGTCATAACCCGGTGCGATGTCGTGAAGGCCCTGGCGAACGCGGCCGGCGTAGAGTTGTAAAGGGAGTCGAAAACGAATGCTTAAAAAATTTATAATACTTATAGCGCTTTCTCTCGGCCTTGGTTTTTTAACCGTAAGCCATGGCTTCAATTTTCATCAATCAGTATCCATCTCAATATTCTCCGTTGCCATATTGGGGTCCCTCCTCTTCTGGGACTTTCGGTTGACCTTCGTCTTCATAGGCACGGCCTTGCTTCTTATAACAAAGACGATATCTTTAAACGTCCTTTTGGAATACTCTTCTCTTGAAGTTATACTCTTTCTGGTAGGCATGATGGTCCTGATAGGTTTTCTGAAAGAGGCGGGGTTCTTCGCGTGGCTTGTCAGCCTTATCCTGCGCATAAAAAACCTCACAGCGAACAAGTTTTTGATACTCATTTCCGCGATGGCGGCTTTATCGGCCTGCGTTATAGATGAGGTCACCTCGATAATTTTTATAGTCGCGGCAATCTTTGAGATATGTGATTATTTTGAGGTAGATCCGACGCCATTTTTGATAATCTCGGTCTTCGCCACAAACATCGGTTCGAGCGGAACGACGCTCGGGAATCCCATAGGCATACTTATCGCCTCGAAATCCGGGCTTACCTTTGAGGATTTCATGCTGAAGGCATTCCCGGTTATGCTCGTATGCCTTGTAGTGACTATCGCGGTAGTAAGATATTGGTATAGGAGAGAGCTGTCCGAGCTGGACAAAAAGATGAAAAAACACGGCGCGAATGAGATATTCATAAAACTTATTTCCGTTCCGCCGGATAAGAGCCTCAAAGTAGGGCTGTCGATATTCGCTTTGACGCTTTTATTCATATCCCTGCACCATCGCCTCGAATTGATTCTGGGGCTGGCGCCCAACACCATACTATTCGCCACCCCGTTCTTGACGAGCGGCGGCATTATGGCATGGAGGCATGCGCGGGCGAGAAAATACATTGAAAAAGATGTCGAATGGTGGACGCTCCTCTTCTTTATGCTCCTTTTCGCGCAGGCGGGGACTCTCAAGTATACGGGCGCGACGGATGTATTGGCAAAATATCTCGTCACTCTCACGAAGAACAATACTCATCTATTGACCGGCTTAATATTGTGGATCTCTGCGGTGGGCTCGAGCGTCCTGGATAATGTTGTCCTGGTCGCGTCATTCATACCGGTTGTGCAGGGCTTTAAGGGCCTGGGCATGAGCATACAGCCGCTATGGTGGGCGCTCCTGTTCGGCGGATGCTTCGGCGGAAACATAACTCTGATAGGGTCCACCGCCAATATCGTCGCTTTGGGCATATTGGAGAAGGAGAAGAAGATGAAGGTGAAGTTCTTTCAGTGGTTCTGGGTGGGGCTGATTGTGGGAGTGATTACCACTATGATTGTCTGGGGCTTCCTTCTCGTATTGCCTATGTACAGGTGAGGTGTAATCTATGGAAAAAGTATTAAAGAAGATAAGGCATTATTTCGCGGCCGGGCTTTTGATAACGCTCCCCGTATTTTTTACGCTGTACCTGATATTTATCATCGCGCGTTTTATAGACGGGATATGGGGAAAGCTGATAAACTATTATCTGCGTAAATATTTAGGTTTTGGCATTCCCGGCCTCGGGCTTTTGCTGGCTGTCCTGACAGTTTTTGTCATAGGTTTCATAGCCGCGAATTTTTTCGGAAAGAAAATATTCTACGCGCTCGAGGGATGGTTTCTGAAATTTCCCATTATCCGGCAGATCTATCCTGCGGCCAAACAGATAGTCGATTCGTTTATATCAAAAGATAGCCCGGCCTTCAAAAAAGTCGTTCTGGCAGAATATCCATCCAAGGGGCTGTGGGCAATAGGTTTTCTGACAAATGAAGGCTTCAGAGAAGCCGAGGAAAAAGCCGGCACAGAGCTTTTACATGTATTTTTTGCCACCACCCCCAGCCCCTTGACAGGTTTTTTGGCGTTGGTTCCTAAAAACAATGTGAAGAACCTTGATATATCGGTTGAAGATGGGATAAAGCTTATAGTATCCGGCGGAATAGTCAAACCGCCGGACCTGTGAACGGGTAGCCCTCC
>JAUYDB010000274.1 GCA_030691985.1 Candidatus Omnitrophota bacterium
TTTTCGGTTCTTCCAGGGCGAGGGTATCTATGCCTATCACCTTGCTATCATGGAGTTTTGAGTTTATGCTGGATACAAATGCCAGCCTCTTTATTTTTTTAGGAAGGGTGTAATGAAAATCCCTCGTATGCGGGCCGAACACAGCGCCGCCGCCTCTCCATAACGGAGATCTTGACGAACCCGCCCTTGCCCTCCCCGTCCCCTTTTGCCTCCAAGGCTTCTTTCCGCCGCCGGACACATCGCCGCGGGTCTTCGTTGAAGCGTTACCCTGCCTTTTATTGGCATTGTACATAAGGACTGCCTGATAAAGAGCGCCTTTATGAACTTGTCCGGTAAATATCTTTTTGTTAAACGTGAAGGCCCCTACCTCTTTACCGCTCATGTCGTAAAGCGGTATCGCGAACTCCTTCGGCGTTTGCGAATCTTTGGCGCATCTAACCCTTGTCCTGGCTTCGGCGACGACTAATTTTGCCTTCTTCGCCCTGTCCTTTTTAGTCTTTGCTTTCATTGCTAGTGCCCTTGTTTTTTAATCGCGGCTTTTACGCTCTTCTTCGCGCTGCTCTGGACAACCTTTTTCCTCACAAAACCTTTAGGGCGCTTTATTGCTTCCTTCAAAACAAGAAAACTGTTTTTATGCCCCGGAACGGACCCTTTCAGCAAAATAAGGTTATTATCTTTATCAACCTCGAGTATTTCAAGATTCTGCATTGTAACCCTATCCACGCCCATATGCCCGGGCATGTGATGCCCTTTGGTAACACGGCCCAATCTCGCACCGGACTGTATCGAGCCAATCGCCCTGTGAAACATCGATCCATGGCCTCCTGGCCCGCCTCGCCACCCCCATCTCTTGACTCCTCCCTGAAATCCTTTGCCTATTGATGTCCCGACCACGTCAAGATAGTCGCCTTTCGCGAATATTTCAGCTGTGATCTTTTGCCCCACTTTATAGACTGCCGGGTCCTTTATTCTAAGCTCTTTGATGAACCTTACAGGAGGCGCACCGGCCTTCTTAAACCTGGGCATGTCGACATGTTTTACGCTTTTTTCCTTCTTCTCGCCGAACCCGAGCTGGATCGAGTCATAGCCGTCAGCTTCCTTGGTCTTGACCTGGAGGACATAGCAAGGCCCTGCCTCGATAGCAGTAATGGGAAGGATCCTCCCCTTATCGTTGAATATATTCGTCATCCCTATCTTTTTACCAAGTATCCCCAGCATCTCTTTGCCTGTCTTTCGAATCGTTATAGACTCGTTCAGCGTTTAACGTGCAGCGGATAGCGTATAGGAAAAACAAAAAACTATACGCTAAACGCTATACGCTAAAAAAAGTTGTCTGACTCTACTTTATCTCGACATCCACACCGGCCGGAAGATCCAGTTTTTTAAGCGCGTCGATAGTCTTGGCTGTCGGACTTATTATATCAAGTATGCGCCTGTGCGTTTTTATTTGAAACTGTTCTCTCGACTTCTTGTCAACATGCGGCGACCTAAGGACCGTGAATATCTCGCGTTTTGTCGGAAGCGGTATCGGGCCGGCAATGGTTGCCCCTGTTCGCTTGGCCGTATCCACTATCTCTTGCGCCGACACGTCAAGCAGTCGGTAGTCATACGCCAGTAATTTTATCCTAATCTTTTGTAGTTCCTGCGCCATCTCACATCCTCTTATCAATAGTAACCAGAATCAGTCTCAAAACTCAATCTGGTTTTTGTGCTCTGGTTTCCCCGGCCTGCCTTTAGTTCCAGCCGGGGCAGGCTGGTTTCTACTCTAATATCTCAGTAACCACCCCCGCGCCTACGGTGTGTCCGCCTTCCCTGATGGCGAACCTGAGCTCCTTCTCCATGGCTATGGGGGTTATTAACGCTACTTCAAACTGCAC
>JAUYDB010000279.1 GCA_030691985.1 Candidatus Omnitrophota bacterium
TAGACTCCGTCCCCGCCTTCACGTTGCCGCCCGGAAAACGGCCGTGCACAGAGTCGTATTTCAAGAGATGCGCGAGCATCTTCGGGTCGGTAATATCATTCACCGCCGCCAGCTCCATCGATCCGGAATTTTTCTCGAGAATAGCCCGTCCGACCATCCTGCCGATCCTTCCGAATCCGTTTATTCCCACTTTTATCGCCATTTTATCCTCCTATAATTTTGTAACAGCTTGAGCTATTGCAAGTTTTGTAGTCCGTAACCCGTTGTCCGTTATCCGTTGGTCATTTATCGTAAAAATACGGACTACGAATGACGGACTACGAAACCTGCTATAACGAGATTCACAACCTCCCTTTTAAAAAGACCAGAAAATCACCCGGGTTCACTACTCCCAGTATATTGCCGAACTCATCCTTGACTATTATCAGGTCGCCTTTTCTTGCCTCGACTTTTTCGAGCGCGCTCTTTAAAGACGTCTGCGGGCTTACTGTAATAAATCTTCGCTGCATCACTTTCGCGACAGATGAATCAAGCTCTTTCGCGAAGGCATCAGGGATCCTGAAGACCGCCTCGCCTTTTACGCTCTTCAGTTTATCTGTCACGAAATCATAGAATCCGGATATAAATATTCTCTTATAGCTGATCGCTATCGGCTGAAAAGGCTTTCCCTCTATGAAATTGAGGTGCGTTTCAAGCGTAGATTGGCCCGTATCATCATCTATGGCCAGGAGATACCTGAGCGAGCTGTCCGGCAGCTCGTCGATTTTATCCTCCGGAATTGCCGCTATATACGCAAGTTCATAAACCGCTTCCTCGCCAACATCCAAAAAGGCATAATCTACTTTTATGCGCCGGGCAAGTTCCTTGTCCTGGTCGCTGTACGCAGGCACGTATTTATCAAGGGTATCGATAGCGTCGGCGAGAAATATACCGAGCGCGACGTCTACGTTATACAAAAGCCCGCCTGCCACTATGGCGCAGTCATCGGACTGGCCGGGCCCTGCGTGATGGCGGATGTACAGGTATTTTATATATTTCGAGACGCTTGCCTTAGGCCTGGAATCTGACACTATAAGGCCGTTGGATTTATAATAACTTATTCTGTCTTCGTGTCCATGGTGAGCAAGGGCCTCGCCATCGAGCCCCATATCTTCCATCACCTTGGTATTAACGGTGTAACATCGGCCATAACCTATGTTTATTTTGTAGATCTCCTGGGCCTTCTTCCTTATGTCCGGGTCGTCCCTCAATCCGCCCAAATACAGCCCCTTTAAAACCTCATGATAATCCACCTGCCTTTCCTTAAACTGCTGTATACCCAGGAGCGGCCTGCCGCTTCTTGTGACAAGCCTGTCCATAGGGTCATCCGCGATCGCGCTTTCAACGAACTCGCGTATTTCGTCTATGAGCTCCTGCCGCTTCGCCTTAACCGCTTTCGGCGACCTGCCAAGAGCCCTGACAATGTCATCTATAGTCGTATTTGTATAGAAGCGATTACTAAAACTGCCGGCGCCATTGTGGGCCCTGCCCTCTATGGACTGCATGAATATAAGCTCTTCGATTTTCGGGGCTGTGCACAGGCGTTCGGAGGATTTTAAATTGCGGAAATCCTGCTCTATGAGCTCCTTCGGCGCGATCTTCTTAGGCATGATGTGTGAGATTATATCACATGTGTCGTTATATTCAAGCGATATCTAGGCGCGGTTACCAATACAGCCATAAAATTTTATGGGTCCTGCCACTCCCTCGCCTTTTGTTTTATAGGGGGCACCAACGCGCCCGAGACGAATCAATGAGGCGAGCGTGAACACGAGACGCCGAAAGCCCCCTATACGACAAAAGGCTCGGGAGCGTCACCCATAAAATTTTACTAATTCCCTCCATGAAATTTTTCATCCCGCGAGGGGTCAGATACCAACAAGATGAGCGTTGAATGGCCATGTGGCCATGGGGGTTGAGCCGTATAAATTTTGTTAACCATGCACTACCCTAAAACTCTTATGACCGTTATATCCATAGCGGCTGTAAAGCCTAAAATATCAAAACTAAAAGAATACTTTCCTCGATAACAAAATTAGGCGAAGCCCCCTGGCCGCATGCAGACTGTGTTGTAATAGTTTGTTAAATGTTCTTTCTCAGCCTAATTTCATGTCGAACCGGATTTCTGGCGGCTATTTTGCCTAAAATCCGCTCGAACCGGCGTTGGGCAAGGTTTACCTACGGAATTTATCCCTGTAATTTTTGGATAAGCCCCGTAACTCCCAATATTGTTATCATCCGCGCCATATTAAAACAGGTCGCGGCCAGGGATATCTCGGCCTTTACGCCGTCCCGGCCTCTTAGAAGAAAGCTATCGAACTTAAGGTTTCGTTTGATATGTCCGAATGGGAGTTCGACCTTCTGCTGACGCAGTTTGTAGATATCCTGTGACTCGGGTTTCAGATACTCTTCTTCGAGCTTACACCGTATCGCTTCATTCCATGGGCGGCGGAGATGACGACCTTGTTTATTTTTCGTGCATTGTCCGAAGTGGCGGCATTTGAGGCATAGTTCCGGATCGCTAATTCTGTATTCATGGATTCTGCTTTTACTATCGGAATAGCTGAATTCAAGAGCATGACCTTCGGGACAGACATAGCGATTGTTCTTCTCGTCAAATTGAAAAAGTTCTTTGTTAAGCCGGCCGGGGGCATTTTCGGAAGCCTGGCGCTGGGATGGGACGACGACCTTGATCTCTTTTTTGTCTATCTTGGCGAGTTCATCGGTTGTGGCGTATCCTGAGTCGGCGCAGGCGGTCTTGCAGGGACTGCCTAAAGTTTCATTGGCCTGTTCGATCTGATCGGCGAACTGTTTTAGGTCGTTATTATCGTTTACGGCGTCGGAAGAGATGATTAAGCCGTGTTTCTCGTCCACGACTATCTGGGCGTTGTATCCTGAATAAGTACCTTTCTGGCTGTTCATGACAGCGCATTCGGGATCGGTAGTGTTATATTGCTTCTTCTGCTCGTCTTTAAGCTCTTTGAGTATGTCCTGGACTTTCGATTTAAGGGTTGCTTGATCGGATAGTTCTTTTCGCATTTTGATGTGGGACGGCTGATCCTCTTCCATAAGATCGGTTTCCTCGCATTCTTTGAGGATCTCCTCGATGCGCTCATCGGCTTTTTTCAAGGCCTCTTCGCATCGCTCTTTGGTCCATTTGTTCTTGATGGAGGCATTGGCCCGTATCTTTGAACCGTCGGCGAACAGGGTGTTGCCTTCGATCAGGCCAAGCTTGATACACATCCTGGCGCACTGTTGCAATACGTTTTTCAGGGCTTTTTTGTTCTTTCTGCGGAATTCGGCTATTGTCTTATGATCGGGTTTTAACTGCTTCATAAGCCAGATGAAGGATATGTTATAATGGGCTTCGCGCTCAAGCTTGCGAGAAGAGCGGACGCCGTAGGCCGTACCATAGACATGAAGTTTTAGCATGGCCTTTGGATCATATTGGGGATTGCCGACATTGTCAGGGGATAT
>JAUYDB010000041.1 GCA_030691985.1 Candidatus Omnitrophota bacterium
TATCCATAGCTGTAGTAAAACTTAAAATAACAGAACCAAAAGGAGGCATTCCTTGAAAACAAAATTAGGCGAACACCCCCTGGCCGCATGGCCGAGAGTGGCGCGAGCTGAAAAATTTCAACCTTTTACGTTTCTCCGGATCATATCCAGCGCGGCCTGTGACGCCTGGAATTTGATCTCTTCGCGCGAGCCTTTGAATCGGAACTCTTTTACTATTTGCTTCTTGTCGATCGCAAGCGCCGCATAGACCAGGCCCACAGGTTTTGATCTTGTGCCGCCGGTTGGGCCGGCTATTCCTGTAATGCCGATGCCGATATCGGTTCCGGCAAGAAGCCTGGTCCCGCAGGCCATCTCAGAAGCTACTTGTCTCGATACTGCGCCGTATTTTTGCAGCACTTTCGGACTTACACCGAGTATATTTACCTTGACCTCGTTGGAATAAGCCGCAATGCCTATCGTAAAATATTTTGAGCTGCCGCTTACATTGGTAAGCCTGTTCGAAACGAGCCCACCGGTGCAGGATTCAGCTACGGCTATTGTTTTTTTGTTTTTAACAAGGATTTTCCCGACAGCGCCTTCCAGCGTCTCGTCATCTGAGCCGAATATCCAATCTTTTAATCTTGCCCGGATACTATTATCAATCTTAGCGATCGCGGCCCCGGCCGTTTTATCAGATTTTGCCTTCGACATAATTTTAAGCTCTACCTGGCCGAGTTTCGCGTATATGCCGACTGTGACCGGAGGTTTTAGCTTTAGCAGGTCTTTTACCATCCCGTTTACATGGGATTCGGCAAGGCCTGTCGTTTTTATCGCGCGGCATTTTATTACCCAGCCCCCGCCAGCCTTTTTTTTAAGATAAGGGATTATCGCTTTAGCGAACATAGGCGTAATCTCTCTCGGAGGGCCGGGCAGACAAATTATTATCCTGCCATTATATTCAACTATTAAACCTGGCGCCGTTCCGATATCGTTCTTTACCCATTTGATGGTTCGACAGAGCTCACCATCAACCCTGAGCGAAGTCGAATACTTCGACAAAAGCTCAGTATTCGACCCTGAGCTATGTCGAAGGGTCGAAGGGTTGACACCTTCCGGAACATAAGCCTGCCGCGCGGCCTCTTTCGGAAATTTTACCTTTCTTAGCTTAAAGTACTTTTTCACATCATTGAGTATCCTTTCATCAAGGACGAGTTTTCTACCTATGAGGCCGGCGAGCGTCTCGGTTGTTATATCGTCTACGGTAGGGCCAAGGCCGCCTGAGGTTATGATAATGTCGGCGCGGCCGATCGCCTGCCTGATCGCCTCGTCAAGCCTCGCGTGATTGTCGCCGACCGTTACCTGATGATAAACGTCTATTCCGATTTCAGCGAGTTTTCGCGACATGTATGAGGCGTTAGTGTTTTCGATTGTCCCGAGCAGGAGTTCCGTGCCGATGCATATTATTTCAGCTCTCATAAGGTCCATTATATAAATTTTTAAAAAAAATTGCAACAATTTTGACGGTTTTTACGTCTTATATTATAGGAGGAGTTCGCGGCCAAACCAACGCCGCGATTTTCTTGCAAAGAGGGGGTGATATATGTATAATATAGCCTTACACAGCGTATAATTATACTAATAACGTGTTGCGGGCCAAATTTAAGGAGAAAGACATGGTTAAGACTAAGGCAAAAGAGAAGGAAGATGTGAAGAGCCAGAAGGATATTACTCAGGAACAGAAGATGAAGGCGCTGGATTTGGCGCTTGAACATATCGAAAAACAGTTCGGGAAAGGCTCTATTATGAAGCTCGGACAGGATTTCAAGCTGGATGTGCCGGCCATATCTACCGGTTCGGTAACTATCGACATAGCCCTGGGCGTGGGCGGAGTGCCGCGGGGCAGGGTCATCGAGATATTCGGGCCGGAATCTAGCGGAAAGACTACGCTTACCCTGAGCATCATAGCTAACGCGCAGAAGCTGGATGGTCAGGCCGCCTTCATTGACGCGGAACACGCGTTTGATGCCGCGTACGCGAAGAAACTTGGCGTAAATCTCGATAATCTCCTGATGTCACAGCCGGATACCGGCGAACAGGCGCTCGAAATAACGGAGACGCTGGTGAGGTCGAACGCTATAGACGTTATCGTCATCGATTCAGTCGCGGCGCTTACCCCGAGAGCTGAGATTGAAGGCGAGATGGGCGCCTCACACATGGGCCTTCAGGCGCGATTGATGAGCCAGGCACTAAGGAAGCTTTCGGGCGTGATTGCCAAATCCAAGACCTGCGTGATATTCATCAACCAGATCCGTGAAAAGATAGGTGTCATGTTCGGAAACCCTGAGACGACGCCGGGTGGAAGGGCGCTTAAGTTTTACGCGTCGGTAAGGATCGACCTGCGGCGCATCGCTTCGCTAAAGAAGGGGGAAGAGGTCGTCGGAAACCGTGTCAGGGCGTCAATTGTAAAGAATAAGGTCGCCCCACCGTTCAGAAAAGCCGAGTTTGACATAATGTACGACGAGGGCATCTCCAGGTCCGGAAGCATTCTCGACATGGCCGAATCTCTGGGAGTCATTTCGAAGAGCGGTTCGTGGCTCATTTACGGCGAAGAGAAGCTGGGGCAGGGCAAGGAGAACGCGAGAATTTATGTGAAAGAGAATCCCGGTATCCTGTCTAAGATAGAGAAAGAGGTTCTTGAGAAGGCGGGCAAATGACAGTCGAACGCCTCGTTTAGGTATTAGCTCATAGGTCATAGCTGATAGGAAAAGATAAAATTTTATGGGTGACGCACCCGAGTCTTATGTCGTATAGGGGGCTTTCGGCGTCACGTGTTCACGCTCGCCTCGTTGATTCGCGTCGGGCGCGTTGGCGCCCCCTATAAAACAAAAGGCGAGGGGGCGGCATGACCCATAAAATTTTATTGCTGTGGCAGGATCCGTAAATAATTATGCCGTAGAGATTCGAAAATTGAAGGCAAACTAAGGAGGAGAAATGGAGATATGTGTTGAGAAACTGAGTAAGGAGGATCTGGAGCGGCGCGGCGTGTTTTCGTGGCCGATATGGCAGAAAGAGGTCTCGCGCTTCGACTGGCACTATGACGATGTCGAAGAGTGCTACTTCTTAAACGGCAAGGTTACGGTTGAGGCCAAAAACGGTGAGCGGGTAAGTTTCGGGAAAGGCGATTTCGTCACGTTTCCGAAGGGCCTGTCATGCACATGGGATATCTCGGAAAAGGTTAAGAAGCATTATAATTTCAGGTAATGCCCGTAATCATCCCTCACGCAGCTGTTTTTCCGCATCGATGATATCGCGGTTTATAAGGCCGAGCACCCTGTTTATCCTCTCCGCAAGAAGCGAAGAGATGGGCGCGCCTTTTATCTCCCGCAGGATCTGTATCGCCATCCGGAAATACCGGATAACTTCGCCTTCGTCCGTATCGGTCAACTCCAGGATCCTCTGGAAACTCATCCCATGCATCCAGCCTTCTATTGCCTTGGAAAGATAAAAATTGGTGACTTTACTGAAAGGGTGTATGCCGGAACGCGATTCTTTATTCCGTATCCTCTTGTGAATATCCTCGCAAATGGCCTGGAGGCGCGCGTTTGATTTTGACAAGCCAACGATACGCTGATTTCTTCTAGGCTCAAAGACGGTTGCCACAGCAATCACCCCCAGGCCGGTCTCGTCAAGATCCTCAAATACCCCTCCCTCATAAAGTTCCGCAAGAAGCAGCTCATATCCATAGACAGCCTTAGCGAACTCGCCCTTCACGGTCAGGAGGCCGTCTTTTACATGGCCCATCTCTTTCAGTAATTTTAATTTCGATTCCATTAAACTCAAAGCCGCCTTCTGCTGATGGGCCTTTGTCTGGAAATAATGCAGCGACATAGGATAGATGTTAAAAAGCCCTTCTTTGTACCTTTCGTAGAGATTAAGGATTGTCGCATAGGAAGTATTCAGCTGACTCCGGACATCTTCGGGCTTACCATAGATAATCCGCCTTACTTCTTCGGAACGCATCCTTTGGGGATTTATGCGGCTGTAGACAAATCCTTCCTTATCTATCCCGCGCCTTCCCGCGCGGCCGGCCATCTGGTAGAAGTCCCGCGTTTTGAGATTAGCGGTATAGGTGCCGTAAAATTTTCTTAGTTCGTCAAAGACCACAGAGCGGCTTGGCATGTTTATTCCGAGGGCGAATGTCTCCGTTGTAAAGATGACTTTCAACAGCCTGCTTGTAAACAATCTCTCTATGACCTCTTTTAAGGTTGGCAGCATGCCCGCATGATGAAACGCGACGCCGCGCTCGATCAACGGAAGCATGTCGATCGCGCTAGGCTCGTGCTTCAGGTCGAACCGCTCGCAAAGATCGTCATATAAAGAGACTATCGCGGCCCCCTCATCCTTACTCAAGAAGTTGAAATTATAAAGCTCTGAGGCGAGATACTCCGCCCGCTTTCGGCCGAAAACGAAGTATATGCACGGCAGGCCGTCTTTGGACTGGATATATTTTATGAGCATATTCAGCTTGTTCGGTCTATAGTCATGCGTCTTCCTTAAATTATTTACATCATCGACAATCCTGTCATGGCATTGGAAGAAGAAATGGAGCGGCACAGGCCGCTTGTCCTCGATTACAACCTTGACCTCTTTCTTATGTATCGATTCGATCCATCCGGCAAACTGCCTTATATTAGGTATGGTAGCGGATAGGCACAGGATCTTCATGTGGTTCGGAAGAAATATCAGCGATTCTTCCCAAACCGTTCCTCTCTCCGGGTTATCGATATAGTGCACCTCGTCGAAGATTATCCATGAATATTTCTTCAGGCTTTCAGGATCGTCGAGAACCTTATTGCGGAATATCTCTGTAGTCATTATAAGGACGCTTGCGTCGGGATTGAGAGAGACGTCCCCGGTCAATATACCTATTCTATCCTTATATTGATGCTGAAAATCCCGGAACTTCTGGTTGGAGAGCGCTTTGATGGGCGCTGTATATATCACTGCCTCGTTTTTTTCAAGGCAACTCTCAATGACATGCTCGGCTATAGCCGTCTTGCCGGCTCCGGTAGGCGCCGCGACGATCACGGAATGGCCCTTATTTATATATTCGATTGCCTCGCTTTGAAAACGGTCATATATCACATTATGATTATAATCTATTTGAGTTGATTTATCCAAGAAAAAGTGTAAAATATTAGCTCATGGGCTACGGTAAAGCGATAGAAAAGGCATGGGAAGATGTCTTGAATTTAACTAAAGACGGCAGGTTCTCGGTCAGGCTGCTTTCTGATGTCTGCGAAATAGACTTAAACAATAAAACGGTATCTTCCGCATCCTGCAATAAGCCCGCAAAAGACTATATCTCTATTCTTTGCCTACACTATCTCGCTCAAAAACTGAAACTGGCGGTTCTGCCTGATTTGACCGGCGAATGGATAGGATTCAACCAGCTCGATGGCGGGGAAGGGTACTATCCTGCGTTTAAGATTAGGACTATCGACCATATTGTGAAAAAATATGGCGCTGACCCCGATGAGCTGTTAAAGGTTATTGAACGCCTGCCGGCGAAAAAGGCAAGCGTCGGCGATACAGGTGTAACAATCGCGCCATTTGATAACGTGCTGATACTTGTAACCATGTGGAAACAAGACGATGAATTCGAGCCAAGCGCCGACATACTTTTTGATAAAAATATTTCGAAGATACTCTGCACTGAAGACATAGTAGTCCTCACAGAGCATTTGGTTCATCAGTTATAAAGATTGGACTTGAAGGACTTGAAGGAGATCTAAAATGGCGAATGTGTTTAACGCGGCAGAAGTGATCGATATGGGAATCGAAAAAGAGAAGAAGAGGCGGGATTTCTACGCCCTCGCAAGCCGAAAGTTTAAAGACAGGAAGATGAAAGAACTTTTTACGCGTCTTACAGAGTGGGAAGAAGCGCACATAAAAAAATTCACCGATATCCGCAACAGTGTCGAAGAATACGAGATCGCGGAGTCGTACCAGGGAGAATTCGAGTCCTATATCAAGTCCCTGGTGGACGACAAATTATATAAACAGGTCTCGCCAGGGCAGTTCGGCAAATCGGTAAAGACCCCGCTTCAGGCCATCCAATACGGAATTGGCTTTGAAAAGGATGCCATCCTGTTTTTTGGCGAGCTAATCGGATATATGCCGCCAATCCACGTAGAAAAGATTAAAGAATTGATTGACGAAGAGAGGAAACATCTCATATATCTAAGCGAGCTTAAAAGAAAATATTGACCCGTTAAACGCCGGAGCCGCTATTGCATTTTTAATATCTATGTGCTAATGTTAAAATGTTAAGGCGGCGAAATTAAAGGACTATGAGGAATAATGAAATTTAATATCTGGCGGCTCTCATGTATCGCGCTCATATTTCTGCTTGGTTTTACTCTTTTGTATCTTTACGAATTTGACTCTGCCGCGAAGAAGAACACGTCTATCCTGATTAATGAAAAAAAGTCGACAGAGAATAAGGCCGCCGATCTCCTGGCAGAAAAGCGGTCTCTCCTCGACGAGGTAGCTAATATAAATAAAGAGAAAGAGACCCTTATTGTCAAGGTCACTGATTACGAAAGCAAAGTATACGATTACGAAAAACGAGTGAACGCCTACGAAGAGAAGATACAAAAGATGGCCCTCGAGATCGAGAATATCAAACGAGAGGCGGCTGTAAAGGACGCTGAGATAACGAAGAAAGTCTTTGCTAATAATGCCTTGCGGAAGATGATCAATAATTACAAGGAACAGATAAAGGTTCTTAATGAGCGGGCGCCGGAATCGACAGACTCCCTGAATTCGGACGAGAGAAAAGCGATTGAGCCAGACACAAAGCGCGGCGCCTCAGCCAAGACTGCCAAGGGCCCTGAGAGGCCCGCAACTGCGCTTGAGCCCATCACCGTAACTGCGGGTTCCGAAAAATACAGATTCAAGATTATAGACGTAAGTAAAGATTACGGTCTCGTCGCAATAGACGCGGGATTAGAGGAGGGTATAAAACGGGGCGATTCGCTTTGTATTTTCAGGAATGAAACACTGCTTGGAAGGGTGGTTGTTGAAAAGGTCGGCGAAGGAGTCTCCATTGCCAAGACTATTTCCAAGGATATGACAGCTAAAGTAAAGAAAGGCGACGCGGTCGGATACCTTCCTCGGCAAGAAAAACAGTCCCGGAACTGGGCGTAGAGGAAACAACGCCGGCTTAATAACCGAATATTTTTAAGGCGCATGAAGATCACCGTTCGGGTCAGGCCTAATTCAAAAGAAGCTGCGGTAGAAAAACTCGGCGACAAGGAATTTATACTACGGGTAAAGGCGCCGGCGCGGGAAGGCATGGCAAATGAGGCGGCAATCGGGCTTCTTAGCGAATATTTAAAGATACCAAAAAGCAGGATAAGAGTCGTTAAAGGCCATAAAAGCAAATTCAAGTTAATGGAAATTATATAATTTTCATCCGAATTGCCAATAAAATCTTGAATATCCTCATAAACAAAGGCGTTTTGAGGCTGTGGTATCAGCTCTCAGGGCGCCTTTTTTCTTAAGGTGTAACAGGTAACTATGGAAGCAATCATAGCATTAGAAGACGGTAAGGTTTATAGGGGCCGCGCTTTCGGCGCGGAAGGCAAAAGATGCGGGGAAGCGATCTTTAATACCAGCATGACCGGCTATCAGGAGATACTTACCGATCCTTCGTATAAGGGCCAGATCGTAATCATGACTTACCCTTTAATAGGAAATTACGGGGTGAACGATGAAGACGCCGAATCTCGCAAGCCATTCGTCGAAGGGATGGTCGTTAAAGAATACTCTAAAACGGCCAGTAACTGGCGCAGCAAGAAGCCGCTCGGAGACTACCTTAAAGAAAACAACATAATAGGAATAGAGGGCATAGATACCCGGGACCTGACCCTTCACATTAGAAAAGAAGGAGCGATGAAAGCTATCATCTCAACCACAGATTCGGATGAGGCAACTTTAGTAAAAGAGGCAAATGATTCTCCGCGGCTTGCTGGCATGGACCTGGTGAAAGAGGTTGCCTGCAAAAAACCGTACGCATGGAACGACGCGGGTATTTACAAGGTAGCGGTGCTTGATTGCGGGATCAAGTTTAATACCTTACGGGTGCTTGCCAAAAATAATTGCAAGGTTATAGTAGTGCCGGCAACCACAACTGATAAAGAGATCCTTGCCCTTAAGCCGAACGGGGTTCTATTGTCCAATGGACCGGGGGACCCTGCGGCGTTGTCTTACATAGTCAAGACCGCGCAGGGACGTATAGGCAAGCTTCCGATATTCGGAATATGCCTTGGCCACCAGGTGCTCGGCCAGGCCTTCGGCGGCAGGACATATAAGCTTAAATTCGGCCACCACGGCGGAAATCAGCCCGTTAAGGATCTGAAGACCGGAAAAGTTTATATCAGCGTCCAGAACCACGGATTCTGCGTCGACATAGATACTCTCGATAAAAAAGAAGTAATGATAACGCATATAAATTTAAACGACCGGACGCTCGAGGGTATGAGGCATAAAAAATTACCTATATTCTCGGTTCAATTCCATCCCGAGGCCTCTCCGGGGCCTCATGACACGGAGTATCTGTTTGGGAAGTTTGTGGACATGATGAAGAAGAACTGATATGCCAAAACGAAAAGACATTAAAAAAATCCTTATTATCGGCTCCGGGCCCATAGTGATAGGGCAGGCATGCGAATTCGATTATTCCGGATCGCAAGCCTGCAAAGTATTAAGGCAGGAGGGATACAGGGTAGTTCTTGTCAATTCAAATCCCGCTACCATAATGACAGACCCCGACATGGCGGATAGGACATATATTGAACCCATAACGGTAGATGTCGTCGCGAAGATAATTGAAAGGGAGAGGCCGGATGCCCTGCTTCCAACGCTCGGCGGGCAGACCGCTTTAAACACAGCCGTAGGATTGGCCGAAAGAGGCATCCTCAAAAAATACGGGGTCGAGGCTATCGGCGCGAATATAAAAGCCATTAAGAAGGCGGAAGACAGGCAGTTATTCAAAGAAGCGATGCAAGAAACAGGGCTTGACCTGCCAAAAAGCGGAAGGGCGCATGATTTAAAAGAGGCCTTCCGGGTTGCGGATAAGATAGGATTTCCGATAATAATACGGCCAAGCTTCACCCTGGGCGGAACGGGCGGAAGCGTGGCCTATAACATACAGGATTTTAAAGAGCTTGCGAAGAGGGGGCTGGAATCGAGCATGATAAGCGAGGTCCTTTTGGAAGAGTCCGTGATCGGCTGGAAAGAGTTCGAGCTTGAAGTGATGAGGGACATGAAGGACAACGTCGTCATAATATGCTCAATCGAGAATTTTGACCCTATGGGAGTTCATACCGGCGACAGCATAACGGTCGCACCTGCCCAGACTTTGACAGATAGAGAATATCAAAAGATGAGAGACGCGGCCATCGCGTGCATACGCCAGATAGGCGTCGAAACAGGAGGCTCTAATATACAATTCGCGGTCCATCCGGAAACCGGCAGGATGGTGGTGATAGAGATGAACCCCAGGGTATCTAGAAGTTCCGCACTCGCTTCGAAAGCAACCGGTTTTCCCATCGCGAAGATCGCGGCGCTCCTTGCGGTCGGATACACTCTTGACGAGATACCGAACGATATCACAAAAGAGACTCCGGCCTGCTTTGAGCCTTCCATCGATTATTGCGTGGTAAAGATACCCCGTTTTACATTTGAAAAATTTCCGCTCGCCGATCCCGAACTGACCATATCCATGAAATCCGTGGGAGAGGCAATGGCCATAGGAAGGACTTTCAAAGAGGCCCTGCAGAAGGGTTTGCGTTCGCTTGAGACGGGGAAACACGGATTAGAAAGCATATTTTTTAAGAACTGCCCGGATGAGCCGAAGGCCGATGACGGCATCATCGATGCTATTCATGAGAAACTGCGCACCCCCAACGCTGATAGAGTATTCTATATCGCCGACGCGTTTCGGGTCAACATCGGCATTGAAAAAATTCACGAGCTTACAAATATCGACAGATGGTTCCTTTATAACATAAAAGAGATAGTGAACCTTGAGCGTGAGATAGCGAAGGGAAAAGGCGCCCTGGCCGTAAAAACCCTCTTCATGGCAAAACAGTTCGGATTTAGCGACTATCAACTTGCCGTCCTGACCGGTAAGAACGAGGAAGATA
>JAUYDB010000091.1 GCA_030691985.1 Candidatus Omnitrophota bacterium
CTGAAACTAAAATCTAAAGAATCTTTGCCAAGGCAGCTTTTTGGGAAAACAATTCTATCAACGCCTTTTGCGCGCCTGGCCGTCTTTTCAATAATAGGCCCGCCGGGATATCCAAGGCCTAAAAGCTTCGCTACCTTATCATATGCCTCGCCTGCCGCGTCATCCTGAGTCTGACCCAGGAGTTTTTGTCTGTCAAACCCTTTGCACAAAAAAAGCGCCGTATGGCCTCCTGACACCACGAGCCCAATAAAAGGAAATTTCGGCCCCTTTCCTTCATTCAGGAAAGAACTATATAAATGAGCGAGTATATGGTTTACGCTTATAAGCGGCAAACCCAGCGCATAGCTTATCGATTTTGCCAAAGCAATGCCGGTCAACAGCGCGCCTACGAGGCCGGGACCGTTCGTAACGGCCACAAGCCTCATATCGCCGAGGGACTTACCGGCGCTTGCCAGCGCCTTCGACAGGACATCGATCATGTATTCAACATGAAATCTCGACGCTATCTCCGGCACGACACCCCCGTAAATCTTATGAAGGCGCACGCTGGACGATACCATGTTCGAAAGGACGCGCCTTCCTTCGGTCACTGAAACACCCGTCTCGTCACAAGATGTCTCTATGCCCAGTGTAAGCATATCACCTCACCATTTCCGAAAGCGGGACAAACTCTATGCCGTTTCGGGCCATGTCCGGCATGGCTTTCGCGAGAGCGGTAATCGTATTTTTTCTATCGTGGCAAATGGCTATTGCCCTGCCGTACCTTAATGCCCGCTTCCGTAAAGATAGAAGCTCTTTTTCTATACCGGCTGGCGCGTTTGAATTATCAAGAAATATATCCCGCCTCGCGTACCGAAGGCCGATAGATCCGGCAACCTGACGGCAGACAGATCTATCAGATGTGAGGCTGTCAAAAAAATATAACCCGCGCGATTTAAGGCGCTTAAATACGATGGACATGAGCGCCTTGTCCTCTGTGGCCTTCGACCCCATGTGGTTCGATACGCCGCTCAAACCCGGCACGCTGGCCATGGCCTTGTCAAGCGTCTTCGCGACGTCTTCCTCGGACATGCCTGTCTTTATCGTATCGGCCTCCTCCCTCACCTCTTTATTCCGCGCCTCGAGAGGAAGATGCAAAATGACTTCGCAGCCGCGTGATCGCGAAAGCAAGGCTATCTCAGACGAGTATCGCAGGCCGGGAAGCACGGAAAGCGTAACGGGAATATTGATGCCAAAAAGCTCTTCGATGTTGTTCTTATTATATCCGAAATCGTCTATCACTATGGCAATCTTCGGAAGATTAGCTCTCTTTACCGCCGCCGGAGGGGGTAGCTGTCTTTTCCTCTTTACGGCTTGTCTGACAAAGCGAGTCTTCGCGGGCGGGCCCTTGCGCGCCTGGACGGAACGCCAATGAATGAAACCTATTGCCAGCAATAACGCTAGAAAAATAGCCGCGGAAACCATTAAAATCATTTTTGTCTTCATTGCTCAAGCCGCTTCTTCAATAGCTCGTTCACTATGGCGGGATTTGCCCTGCCCTTCGTCTCTTTCATGATCTGCCCGACTAAAAATGTGAACGCCGTCTTCTTCCCGAGTTTGTAATCCTTCACTGTCTTCGCTTCTCTTTCCAGGACAACCTTCATTATCTCCTCGATCTTGGCGGCATCGCTTATCTGCGAAAGGGCCTTCTTCTTCACCAACTCCTCAGGCCCGAATCCCGTCTCAATCGCTTCCGCGAGCACCGACTTGGCCATCTTGCCGCTTATGATGCCGGTATCTACCATCTTCAGCAGGCCTGCGAGGCCATCCGGAAACAGGCGGAGTTCGTTTATAGATATATTCCTCAAATTTAGCTGCGACATTATATCTCCCATCATCCAATTAGCTATCACCTTCCTATCCGGATACAATTTCGCGCATGCCTCAAAATAATCCGCCAGTTCCTGCTGGCTTGTCAAAACGCCCGCGTCATATTCGGAAATTCCGAATTCTTTTACAAGCCTGAGCGACTTTGCTTCCGGCAGTTCCGGAAGCGACTGCCTTATTTTTTCGATAACCGATTTATCCACAACAAATGGAACAAGGTCCGGTTCCGGAAAGTACCTGTAGTCCTCCGCCTCTTCCTTGGAGCGCATGGAAATTGTGACCTCTTTTTGCGCGTCCCACAACCTCGTTTCCTGAGCAACGTTCTCCTTACTTTCGACAAGCGAAATCTGCCTCTTCACCTCATATTCAAGGGCCACCCTGACGCCTTTAAACGTATTCATATTCTTCAATTCTACCTTGGTGCCTAAATTCCTCTCACCGGACTTTCTAACCGATATGTTGGCATCGCATCTAAGAGAGCCTTTTTCCATGTCGCAATCCGAGACCTTGAGGTATTCTAATATGGATTTCAGTTTTATAAGGTAGGCGTATGCATCCTGAGGAGAATCTATATCCGGCTCCGTCACTATTTCAAGGAGCGGCATGCCGCTCCTGTTGAAGTCGACCAGGCTCGAATTATCGCACCCCTGGTGGATGAGCTTGCCCGCGTCCTCCTCGAGATGGACACGCTTTATCTCGATTCTCTTTTTCGTGTTATCCCGGCCAAAGATATCTAGAAAGCCGCTGTAGGAAAGCGGCATGTCATACTGGGATATCTGAAAATTCTTCGGAAGATCGGGGTAATAATAGTTCTTTCTATCGAACTTGATCAAGTCCTGAATCTTGCAATTAAGGGCAAGGGCAACCTTTACGGCAAATAGAAACGCCTCTTCATTAAGAACGGGCATGCTTCCGGGAAATCCAAGGCACACCGGACAAGTTTGCGAATTTGGCTTCCGGCCGAATGTCGTGGAACAACCGCAGAAGGCCTTCGTGGCGGTCTTTAGCTGTAAGTGAACCTCAAGTCCTATTACTGTCTCATAGCTCACAGGTTCGGCTTCTTTTTGTGATGATCCGTATTCTGTTCGAATGTATACGCGGCGCGGAATATGGTCTCCTCGTCAAATGGTTTCGCGAGTATCTGCAGGCCTATCGGCAGGCCTGTTTTCGAAAAACCGCAGGGGATCGATATTGCCGGAAGCCCAGCGAGGTTCGCGGGGATAGTGTATACGTCCGAAAGGTACATGGAGAGGGGATCACCTGTCTTTTCTCCTATTTTAAACGCGGGTGCTGGTGTTGTAGGCGTAACGATACAGTCATAGGATTCAAATGCCCTGTCAAAATCCTCTCTTATTTTCGTCCGCACTTTTTGCGCTTTCAGATAATAGGCGTCGTAATAACCTGTTGACAGGCAATACGTCCCCAAAAGTATTCTGCGCTTAGCCTCGCTGCCGAACCCTTCGGAACGCGTCTTTATATACATATCCACTATGTCCCTGGCGTCCCTGGCCCTGAATCCATACTGCACACCGTCAAACCTGGCAAGGTTTGAGCTGGCCTCAGCGGGCGCGACTATATAGTACACGCTGACAGCGTATTCTGTATGGGGAAGCGACATCTCGGTCACTTTTGCTCCGAGGCCTTTAAAGACATCAATCGCGTTTTTAACGCTCATAGCCACCTCTTCATCAAGGCCTTTGACAAAATACTCCTTCGGCACGCCTATTCTAAGGCCCAAGACGTCTTTCACCAAGGATTTCGTGTAGTCCGGAACGGGCAGTTCAACGGATGTCGAGTCCATCTCATCGTGGCCGGCGATCACGTTCAGCATAATGGCCGCGTCTTCCACATCCTTGGTAATCGGCCCTATCTGGTCGAGGGACGATGCGAACGCTATCAGCCCGTAGCGCGAAACCCTGCCGTATGTCGGCTTCAGGCCGACTACGCCGCATAGAGCGGCCGGCTGCCTTATCGAGCCGCCGGTGTCTGAGCCCAGCGCGAGCACCGTCTCGTCGGATGCGACCGCCGCCGCGGAGCCGCCGCTTGAGCCGCCGGGGATGCGCTCGAGATCGTGCGGATTCCTGGTAGGGCCGTAACAGGAAGTTTCACACGACGAACCGAACGCGAATTCATCCATGTTTGCCTTACCTATTAAAATCGCGCCTTCACCCTCCATCCTCCTCACAACAGTCGCGTCATAAGGCGGTTTAAAACCTTCCAATATCTTTGAGGCGCATGTCGTAGCCTCGTCCTTAACGCATATGTTGTCTTTTATCAAAACCGGGATCCCGAATAACTTACCCTGTTTTTTCGCGGAAGATGCCTTCAAAGAATCCCGCGCCTTTTGCCTGTTCTTTAGGACTATGGCTTTAATCTTTAAATCCAGGAGTTCTATTCTGTGAAAGACATCGTTCAGTATATCGGACGGGCTAATACTCTCCCCTGAGATAAGCTCTTTTAGCTTATGAGCGGTAAGCGAATGCAGATTTTCCATTATATGACACGCGGGACTTTGAAAAATGCGCCTTCTTTTGCCGGCGCGTTTTTCAAGGCCTCTTCCGTATCCAGAGACTTTTTCAACGCGTCTTTCCTGAAGACATTCTTAAGCGTACTCAAAGGGTGACTGGTAGTAGGAACACCCTCGGTATTTAATTGATTTAATTTAGATATATAAGACAATATAGAGGCTAATTGGGTAGAGTAAACATCGAGCTCTTTATCGTCCAAAGCAAGCCTCGCAAGATGCGCGACGTGCCTCACAGTATCTTTATCAATCGATGGCATAAGCAAATCCTCCCTTTTCGCTATCCCGAAACATAAAACTTGAACCGTAAATTACGCTTTTTAATAGGTATGTTTCGGGATACCGAACGATACCTATTAAAATGGAGTCTAATTTCGATACAGCTATCGTTCGGGATACCTTACCACACCCCCCGCCATTTGTCAATTTTTCCACAAGGGGAAATCGGGGGACACAATACCTATTTCCTTGGGATTTTGTGCAAGGAAATAGGTATTGTGTCCCCCGATTTCCTGCATGAAATTTTTACGGGCCCTGTCGTCATCCATAAAATTTTATCTACTTTTCCCTCTGCAGGAAATTTTTCGGCTTCTGGCGAATGGCCATGTGGCCATGGGGGTTAAGCCGTATAAATTTTGTTAACTATGCGCTACCCTAAAACGTTTATGACCGTTATATCCATAGCTGGTGTAAAGCTTAAAATAACAAAAATAAAAGGATGTATTCCTTGAAAACAAAATTAGGCGAAACCCCCTGGCCATATGGCCAAGAGGGGTGAAGCTGAAAAATTTCATCCGCTCACTGCGTTTGCGATTGATGCGAAGTCGGACAGGGTGAGGGATTCCGGACGGATTGATGGGTCGATAGGAATTCGCGCCAAAATCTTCGAAAGCGCTTCCTTGGAGATATTCAGGACTCTCTCGCGCGAAAGAGAATTCAGGATAGATTTTCGCCTTTGATTGAACGCGCCGCGCACAATCTTAAAGAACAGCTTTTCGTCATCCGCTTCGACCAACGGCTTATCCAGGACGTTAAGCCGGACGAGGCTTGAGTCTACCTTCGGTGAGGGATAGAAGGAAGTGCGCTTTACGGTATGGATATACTCAGGCCTGATATAGTATTGGACGAAACAGCTTATTGAGCTGTAATCTTTTGTTCCGGGACAAGCCAGAAGCCGGTTGGCGACTTCGCGCTGGACCATCATAAGAATCGTCGTAATCAAATTTCGATTCTGAATCAGATATTCAATCACGGGAGTTGTGATGTAGTACGGGAGGTTCCCTATGACTTTTACCTTCCCCCGGGAGGCGATCTTTCTCAAATCGAACTTCAGTATATCTTCGTTGAAAATCTTCAGGTTGGGAAAATCATCTCCGGCCAAATCTTTTAAAATCAAGAATGCCTTTCTGTCTTTCTCGACCGCGAAGACTGCCGCGCCTGACTCAGCAAGGTCTAAAGTCAAGGCGCCCAGGCCGGCTCCTATCTCCAGGATCGCCTGCCCTTCGGCGATACGGGCGTGGCTCATCACCATGTCCTTTATATTACCGTCGATGAGATAATTCTCTCCGAATCTTTTCAGCGGCGTAAAGCCGTTTTCAGAAAATACATTTTTGAGCTGCCGCTTGGTTAGCATGTTAGCTTCTCGCGACTATCTTAGGATGAATGAAACAGGCGGCACGCAAGGCGTATCGCCTCTATCATGGATGATGGGTCAGCGGCGCCTTTTCCGGCAATGTCAAAGGCTGTACCGTGGTCCGGCGAAGTCCGTATGAACGGCAGGCCAAGCGTGAGATTGACGCCATCCTTAAAGTATAATATCTTGAAAGGGATCAGGGCCTGGTCATGGTACATCGCTACGACAGCGTCAAATTTTTTATTCAAGGCATTATAAAAAATCACGTCGGGCGAGAACGGCCCCGCGATCCCGCCTATTTTTTTTGAAACATTTTTTATGGCCGGAATTATAATACTACTCTCTTCTGTCCCGAACGCGCCGTTTTCGCCTGCATGCGGATTCAGGCCTGATACCCCGATCCGCGGATATCTTATACCAAAAAATTCTTTTAAATATTTGTGCGTAAGGAGGATCGCCTTAGAGATGGATTCGCGAGACAGGCGCCGCGGCACATCTTCGAGCGCGATGTGCCGGGTGGCCAGCGTGATCTTCAGGGATTTCCCTACGAACATCATAGCGAAATCTTTTGTCCTGGTCTTTTCGGCGATGTATTCGGTATGGCCTTCAAATTCCAAAAGGCCCGCCATGCGCACCGATCGCTTGTTTACCGGCCCTGTCACGAGGCAATCGGCCCGGCCTTCTTTGATAAGTTGGAGCGCCTTATCCACATATTGGATCGCTGCTTTTCCGCATGATGGGCCGGATTTCCCGTAGCCAAAAGAAGCCGCCGGCACATTGGCTAAATTTAAAAGAGGGGTTTTTAGCCCGAGCCCCATATCTTTTTTTAATCTATCGGCCACGAAGCCGTCTCCTATAAGCAAAAAATCGGCAAGTCCGGAAATTGCTGGACTTGCCAGAGCCTTCAACACGACCTCAGGGCCTATGCCGGCAGGGTCGCCCATAGTAAGGGCTATCTTTGGCCTTTTAAAGAGACTGCTTCGTCGTCCCGCCACCTTCGATGGCGGGCCTCCTCGCAATACGAGGCCACCACGGACA
>JAUYDB010000137.1 GCA_030691985.1 Candidatus Omnitrophota bacterium
ATGTCTATAAGCCGGGTTACGGCGCCTGAGGCGTCATTCGTATGAAGCGTGGAAAATACGAGGTGGCCTGTCAGGGCGACCCTTATTGTTATCTCGGCTGTTTCGTAGTCCCTCACCTCGCCAACCATCATAATGTCCGGGTCATGGCGGAGCATTGTCCTTAAGCCGGCCGCGAAAGTGAGGCCGATCTTGGGATACACCTGAATCTGGGTTATGCCCTTAAGCTGATATTCGATGGGGTCTTCTATCGTAAGGATTTTCTTTTCTTTGTCGTTTATTTTGCTTAACGCGGCGTAAAGCGTGGTTGTCTTCCCGCTTCCGGTAGGCCCGGTTACGAATATTATTCCGTGCGGCCGGCTTATAAGCTGCTCAAATATATTCAGGTCTTGTTTAAGAAGGCCCAGGCTTTCGAGGCCGTAAAATATATTTGTGGAAAGAAGCCTTATGACAACCGCTTCGCCGAACGGCGTGGGGACTATCGAAACCCTGAGGTCGACAAGGTCATCCGCTATTTTAATCTTTATCCTTCCGTCCTGTGGAAGCCGGCGCTCGGCTATATCAAGGTTTGACATTATTTTTACGCGGGAGACGATGGCGGATTGGAAATTTTTTATGTTGGGCGGGACTTTCGTGTCGTATAAAATACCGTCTATTCTATACCTTATTTTCAATTCGTCCTCATACGGCTCTATGTGTATATCCGTAGCCCTTTCGTTGTACGCCTCGAGGAATATCTGGTTCACGAATTTTATTATGGACGCGTCTTCGGCTGATTTAACGATGTCTTCCGTAACCTGCGATTGTATGCTCCTCGGGCCTTCTTTTTCGTAAACGTCGGGCATTATTCTTTCGATTGTCTCCGCGCCGACGCCGTAATACTTTTTTATGGCCTCGACGATTTCGCTTTCGCTTGAGAGGACGGCAGTTATATCCTTTTTCAGGAGAAGCTTTAAGTCGTCGAGCGTGTGGATGTCGAGCGGGTTCGACATAGCGACGGTTATGGACTTATCCGTAACGCTGATGGGGACAAGCTTATAGTGCGTCGCGATTTTGGCCGGGACCTTTTCTATGGTTGAAACGGGGATATTTATGTTTTTAAGGCGGACGTATTTAGCGCCGAACTGGTGGGCCAGGATATCGTAAAGGTCCGGTTCCTTTATAAACCCTAATTTAAGTAATATAGTCCCTAATAGCTCGCCCGTCTTCTCCTGTTCGCGGAGGGCCCGCTCAAGCTGATCAATCGTAATGAGGCCTTTCTGAATCAATAACTGGCCTAATACTTCCCATTCCTTTATAGGCATGTTCATAGAATATCATATTTATATACTAAAAGCAAGGGTCGGGCGTCGGGGGTTGCGTTATCTGTAGACTTCGCGGCGATGCATGACTTTTATGATTTCGATAATAAGTTTATCTTTTAAAATATCGTAAATGATTCTGTAATCCCCGATGCGATACGAGTATAAACCTTTCAAATCCGCCTTGAGGGCTTTGCCTAAAAAAGGGTTGAAGGCCAGGATATCCAATGCATTTGCGATGCGGGTTTTAATTTTTGAGGGCAAACGGTCAACTTCCTTCTTGGCCTTTGGCGCAAAAACTATTGTATATCGTTTCAT
>JAUYDB010000298.1 GCA_030691985.1 Candidatus Omnitrophota bacterium
AGACCTTATCGGGTTTGGTCAGCGCTGCCTGTTCTTCCACCCATCGTTCCAGCGGAGTCATGTCGCCTCGTTATAGTTGCAGTCAGGCAACGCTTTTTAGCGTATATCGTTTAGCGGATAGCGTATAGTAAGTCAGGCGACTTTTCCTATACGCTAAACGCTACCCGATATACGCTAAAAAGCGTTGCCTGAGTAAGTTTTCGACTCACTTCTGCGGCTCTATTATCACCTTGATCGAATCTTTCGCTTCCGCGACAAGCCTAAAGCCCTCGTCTGTGCGACCTAGCGGCAGGCGATGCGTTATCATGTCATATACGTTGATCTTTTTCGAAGCGATTTTTTCCAACGCCTCGATATGATCTTTGGGGCTTCCGGCATAAGAACTCATGATGGTGACTTCATTTCTCCAGAAGATATCGTTTATAGGCACAGGAAGGGTCGCCCCCTTTCCTGCAGCTGAAAAAACGATAACCGTCCCGCCCCGCTCAACCGATCTCAAACCCTGTTCAAAGGCCGAATTCGCGCCGGCGGCTATAATAACAAAATCGGCTAGAAGGCCGCCATTCACACCCTTAAGCCATTCGGGACTATATTCGTCCGCCGCGAGCGCATAGTCGGCGCCGAATTTACAGGCAGACTTCAGCCTGAATTCCGCTATGTCAGTAGCAAAGACGCGGCTTGCGCCGGTAATCCTTGCAAGCTGTATGTGTAAAAGGCCCGATATTCCGCTTCCAATTACGAGAACCGACCTGCCTTTCCTGAAATTAGCCAGGCGCTGGGCCCTGAGAACACAGGCTAGCGGCTCAATAAACGTCGCCTCTTCAAAAGATACGTTCTTCGGAAGCGCATATACGCCTTTATCCACGTTGATTTTCGGGACACGCACAAATTCGGAGAATCCGCCAGGATCAAAGTTCGTCTTCCTGAGCGTATCGCAGACAGTCTCGTGGCCGGCCTTGCAAAAACGGCATTCTCCGCAAGGCACATGATGCGACACGGAAATCCTGTCGCCTGCCATATAGCGTTTGACAGACCTGCCGGCTTCGACTATCACACCGGCGATCTCATGGCCAAGCACCAAAGGAACTCTGTGTATGCGGTACCACTCTAAACAATCGGTCCCGCATATGCCGCTGGCCTCAACCCGGATAAGAATTTCACCGTCGCCGACCACGGGCCTCGGCTCCTCTTTGAGCCGAATATCATCATTAGCGTAATACACCGCGACGCGCATAGTATTAAAAAACAGGGGCGCTGTTTTTTACCAAACCCCTCTTCTTTTTAATATCTCCTCTATTTTAGCTTTCAGGCTTGGGGCGTCTATAGGTTTTGTAATGTAGTCTTCGTCATATAGCTGCGCGGCCTCGAACTTGATAAACTCATCTCTTTTAATGCTAAGCATGGCTACTGGAATTGCGACAGTGTCCCTGTCTTTTTTTAATCTCTCCAGAACTTCGATGCCGCTTATGCCGGGCATCATCACATCCAAGAGGATTAAATCCGGTTTTATCTTTTTTGCCAACTTAATGCCTTCTTTGCCGTCCGAAACTGTCTCTACCGTAAAATCGCCCGTTGACTCCAGATTCATTTTGACAAGCTTACAAAAGTTTATTTCGTCGTCGATCATTAAAATTTTTTTGCCCATTTCGTCACCCCCCGATTACTTTGAGCATCACTATTATTTTAGTCCCTTTGCCGACCCGGCTCTCTATATTTATTGCCCCTTTATGCATGCCTACTATATTCCGGCTCACGGCCAGGCCCAATCCGCACCCGCCCTTCGGGCCCTTGGTAGTATAGAACGGAACGAAGACCTTCTTAAGCATTTCTTCGGAGATTCCGGCGCCGGTATCCTCAATCTCTATCACAATAACCCGTTCTCCAGCTTGAAAATAATCCCATTCCCGCTTATCCAAAATATCCTTCGCCTCCGTAAATAGCTTATCATAAGTACGAATGGTAATCTTCCCGCCTTCGGGCATGGACTGAACCGCGTTTAAAAGTATATTAACAAATACCTGCCCCATCTTATTCTTATCGATCAAAACCGCGGGTAGGCCTTTCTTCATCTCTTTCACAACTTCGATCATCTCAAATTTTAACTCGGTCTTTAGCAACGTCAAGGCGTTTTCCAGGATGGTATTTATGTCCTTCTCCTCCTCTAATGTCAATTTTTTGGCCCGGGAAAAATCGAGGAGCGTATCCACAATCCGATCGGCTCTTTCTACGGCGTCCTTGACCATATCCAGGGCCTCAAATTCATCCTTTTTCTCTCGATGGATCTTGTCTCCCAGGTAACTCACCCCCTGCAGTATTATGGCCAGGGGATTTTTTATCTCATGCGCTACGCCGCTTGCCAGCTGGCCTATGGCGGTCATCTTTTCCGCCTGTATAAGCTGATATTGGGTCTCCTTGAGCGTTGTGTATGCCTTTTCTAATTCGGCGGCTTTTTGCGCTTGAGCCTCCGCCGCGGCGGTCTTTGCCGAGAGCTCTTTCTCCTTGTTTACCAGCTCTAAGAGCATATTGCTTATCTTGTTGAAGGTGTCGGCCAGAACTCCTATCTCATCTTTCGCCCGGACATTCACCTGGATACCGAATTTGCCCCTTCCAAGCTCAAGAGCCGTGTCCTTTATCTTCATGATAGAATCCGTTATGTGCTTAGAGATCAGATAACCTAAACCAAAAGCTACCACCAGCGCGATATATAACGAAATAAAACTAAACGCTATAATGCGCATAAGCTCTGTTTTCACTTCTTTGATTCCGCCGGATATGCCCCTGTTCGCGCTATTCTTTAAATCCTCTATCTTGACTTGCAGCTCCCGCGATATCGGTTTTAATTCTGTTTCAAAAAGTTGAGTGGCTTCCTTTGGATTATTCGAAAGGCTGTATATTTTATTCGTCGATCCTATAAAGTTGTTAATTTCTGTCTTGGTCTTCGTGAAGACAGCCAGGGCGAGCGATAGTTTTTCTCTTTCCTTTTTTTCTTCTTCTGTTTCTTCTTCTTCTGTTTCAGACAAAAGCGTCAATCCAAGACTTTTTGACTTTTCCAGGACCCCAACATATTTCTGTAATTCGGAGGTGTTTTTTGTAATTTCGCTCTTCGCATACTCCACATCCTCCGGCCTCGCTCCGCCTGTTTCCAACAGTAATTCATCTAAAAGCAATTCGCTCAGGCCGGACACTATCCTTTGGATATGGTACGCGATCTTTGCCGTCGACTCTGCTTCGTTAAGGTTTTCTCGAAGCAGTGTATCAATATGATACCTTATGCCGTATGTGACTGTGATAGCCGCGCCGCCGACTACACCAACCAGCAGGGCGATCCCGACAAATCCTAAAATGAGTTTTTGGTATATGGTCATATTAACATTGCATTCTACAATAAAACCGCTTCGTAATCAAGGATTTAAAATGTTGCGCGCGATCTAACCAGGTTAGATTCAGGCAAACTGACTTTTCTAACCTGGTTAGAGAGAACTGAGAGAGAGCTCGTTAGAGAGAACTCAAACGCCTGACTTTGCCTGTGTCCTGACAGGAGGCCAGCAGTTCTCTGGTCGTTTTTTTCAGCACCGGGTGAATCAGGCCAGGCGCGATTTCGGCCATGGGAACCAGAACAAACCTGCGTTCATGTAACCGCGGATGAGGAATCATCAAATCCTCCGCGAAGATCACTTTTGAACCATAAAAGAGGATATCTATATCAATGGTTCGCGGCTCATATATCCGCTTCCCGTCATGTGTACCTGGAGAAAAAGGGGACAGGCGCATTTTTCTCTTCTTTTTCCTTTGGAAAAATGCGCCTGTCCCCTTTTTCGCGCCGCGCGGCGATCGCCCAAGGCAATCCTCTATTTCGTGAATCTTTTTTAACACTTCCCCCGGAGACAAAGCGGTCTTAACTACCACCGCCAGATTGTAAAAAGAAACCGGATCCTGAAGCCCCCAGGGATCGCTTTCGTAGAAAGATGATAATTCAACCTGATCACTAATCCGATCCCCGATCATTGCGCATGAACGCAATAACAGATGTTCCCGTTCGCCGCGGTTCGAGCCCATCGACAAATAAACTGTTTCCATAGTTCCGTAGTTCGTAGTTTTTATGGCTAACGTACGACGGACAAAAAGATCTCTACTTTTTCACATACGCCGAGATGATCTTTTGTTCGAGGACAGGCCTGTCCGCGCTATCAACAGCCGCGCCCTCTATTTTTCGGACGACGTCGTAGCCGGCTACGACTTTCCCGAATATCGTATGCCGCATATTAAGCCACGGGGTCTTGACGGTAGTGATAAAAAATTGACTGCCGTTAGTATTAGGCCCCGAATTTGCCATCGCCAATATCCCAATATTGTCAAATTGAATACCGGGAGAGGTCTCGTCTTCAAACGGCCTTCCCCATATCGATTGTCCGCCGCGGCCCGTCCCCATAGGATCACCGCCCTGGATCATAAACCCCTTTATGACCCTATGAAATATCGTGCCATTATAATATCCTTTTTCGGCTAATTTTACAAAATTTTCGCATGCCTTTGGCGCGGCTTCGGGCATAAGTTCAACCTCGATATTACCCTGATTCGTATTCAGAACGACTATTCTTTTATCCATAGCAAAAAGGCTTCCGCATATGTTGAAGGAGACTATTTGAAGAAACACAATAGCGAGCACTATTACAAATTTCTTAGCCATTTTGACGCTCCTTTCTTCCAGCTTTGAAGTTATTTACCGCTTCGCTTGAAATGTTTCATATCATGTAGAGGCAAATACCAACAAGATGAGCGTTGAATGGCCTTATGGACATGGGGGTTGAGCCGTATAAATTTTGTTACCTATGCGCTACCCTAAAACGTTTATGACCGTTATATCCATAGAACCCGTAAAGCCTAAATAACAAAACCAAAAGAATATATTCCTCGATAACAAAATTAGGCGAAGCCCCCTGGCCATAAGGCCAAGAGGGGCTTAGGGCCGGTCGATCTGCCCTATCGGCCTTGAGATGAAAAATATCCTCCTGCCGCGTTTAACTTAAACTTTCGGCGCTGTAACGGGCTATGAGGCCTGTACGCAAGGCGTTTTGATAAACCCTTGTAAAAAACCAATACGCCAAAAGGATATATCCTGCGGCAAGAAACCCGCCCCACGCAAGCGCGTTTCCGGAGACCGCGCCGCCCAGGATTTTCGCCCTCAATCCTTCAAAGACATACGACGGCGGCAATAGGCGCGAAATAAATTGCATCCACTGCGGGAGGGTCGTTACAGGATACAGGACGCCGGCAAACGGCGAGACTAGCGCGGGGATCGGCCAGACAAACCATTCTGATGCCGGCCCGAAATGGAGCACCAGAGCGCTTCCAAAAATACCAAGCGAGATCCCAAACAGAAAGAGCACCAGAAGAAACGGTATAAGCGCAAGGCCGTAGACGAAAAATGACAATTTGAAAAACACTGACGCGATAAACAACATCACGCCAAGGCCCACCATGCTCGTCGCGATACTTGATAGGACAAGCCCGCCGACGTATTCCGATATCAAAAGCGGCGTGGCAAAGATATTGAGGAAATTACGCGACCATACGTCCTCGAAGAACGCCATTGTTACGCCCTGCATAATGCGGATAAAAAAGTCCCACAAAAGGACCGCTCCGAGAAGCGCGGGGACAAAATTAAATCCGGGCAAGGCGACGGTATTAAGATACTTGGTGAGGAATCCCCAGAGGATCATGTCAACCGCTACCCATGCGAAGAGCGGAAACACGCGCGAGAAGCTCCCGCGTATTAGATAGAACTGGCGGATTACAATCGCTAAGGTGCGATAGAAAGACATATATTCAGCCGACCTCCAGCGTGAGCGGCTCGCGCGCTACTGTAATAAAAAGCTCCTCGAGCGTCTTCGTGCCATGCTCCGCAGGCAAGGTGTTCGGGTTTCCTTCGAGCAGGATCCTGCCGTGGGAGAGAAACAGCGCGCGGTCACACATCTCTTCGACCTCGTACATATTATGCGACGTCCAAAGCACTCCGCCTGTTCCCTGCAGGGTGAACTCGCGGATATTGGCGCGGGCCTCCCGCGCGGCGGCAGGATCGAGCGACGCCGTCGGCTCGTCGAGCAAAAGAAGATGCGGACGATTGAGCATCGCTTTGGCAAGGCTGACGCGCGTCTGTTCGCCGGAAGAAAGTACGCCGCACTTTTTCTCACGAAAAGCCGCCAGATCGAACTGTTTGAGGAGTTCTTCGATACGTTTCGAGAGGTCCCTAACGCCATACAGGCGGCCGAAGATACGCAGATTTTGAGATACGGTTAAATTCCCGGGCAAGGGGGTATATGCGGCCGCGAAATTCGTACGCGCGATCGCGCGGGAACGGTATAAGGCAACATCCAGATCCTCGATATGGATGGTTCCGGCATCCGGCTCAAGGACTCCGAGGACCATATTGATGGTGGTCGTCTTCCCCGCGCCGTTTGGGCCGAGAAGCCCGACAATCTCATTGCTGCCAACGTCGAAAGAGATGCCATCTACGGCAACGGTGCCGCCGTATACTTTACGCAGCGTTTTGATCGAGAGCATTTTTATCATGTTTGTCTTTTAAGACGGAAACCGGGGGAGGGTCTGCTTACCAGAGGTTATTCGATCTCTCCTCCTGCATCGCTTTCGACAATATTGGGCAGTCCTGTATTTTCGTCATAGCTCTGACCGGGCGGCATCAATTCGGGTTTATTAACTCCGTATTCGGCCTCATGAACCTGTCCATCATCTTCGCCTGTATCGATGTGCTTAAGCTTTGCGGAGTCGTCTTTTTCTATAGCGGTTTCTGCGGCAGGTTTTTCTATTTTCTGTTTTTTTTCCGCGCCGCAAAATGAAGTAGCGCATAATATGAAAATAATAATATATATTACAATAAACGCGTATTTCACGAAATGCCTCCTTTCGTTTTTTATTATTATATATATATTATATCATGCTTTTCACTTTGTGAATAGCGAAGATAAACGATTTCTTGTATACATGCGGAGGTGGAGCGGATACTAGTATATTATAAAAGCTGATTCGAGCGGTTTGATTTTGTGAGATGGCGCTGAATTCACCCTAGAGCCAGCCTTTCTGCCGCCAATAATTATATTCTTCTTTCCAATCATTTTTTCTTAGCTGTATTATCTTTTTAAAATGTTCTTTGCCCGCTTCAATAATCTTCATCTGCTCAGTAAACACTTTTTTCTCTTCTATGTTTGCGGCAAGCCTCTTTCCCAACCGGCGCGCCTCTTCTAGTTTATCGCTTACTTTGTATGCGCAGGAGGACACGCCTCCGGAATACTGGGCGGCGCAGGTATGCGCATAATATTTTATGTACTCCAGTACTTCTAAATCCTGGCCGCCTCCCGAAGTAACCACAGCTGCGATATATTTATCTAAAAGCCGCCTACAATGGATAAAGTGGCTGGCGCGATCAAAAAGCGTCTTCATCGAACCTGTGACTTGATTTATATAATTTGGCGAGGCTAAAATTATCCCGTCGGCTTCCAGCATCTTCTGTATAACCACATGGGCATCATCTTTGACGGGACACAGTAGAATCTTTCTGTGGCAGGACTCGCAATGTCGACAAAAATCGATCTTTAAATCACGCAAATGAACTATTTTACACTCGGCATTTTTCCCGCCGCAGCCCTTTAATACTTCCTTTGCCAGAAGAAACGTCTGGCTCTTTTCTTTGCGCGGGCTGGAAGATATAAGCAAAATCTTCATAATGTTTTTTCTTTCAATTAATACCCCCGGGTATTTTCCTCAAAAAATGGCCGCTGTCCCTATTTTTTCAACACGCCTCTTTTAAGTAAAAAATTTTCTATGCTTACTTCCAGCTCCTCTTTATTTGTCGGAAATATAAGGACCGCTGATATGGTAATCGCGATCGTAGCCACTCCCGAAAATATCTGCGCGACGGCCTTTTTCCAAAAAGCCGCATCCGATTGCAGAAGCCAGCTTAGTATCAATCCTATAATAAAAGCGGCAACAGAATAATTAAACGCGATCCAACCGCAGGTATTCATCCGGCCAAGAAGGGGGTGATACTCGAACTTTCCGGCGCTAACGAAAATGGCGTACTTTGTTTTCCGCAGCACTTTAGCAAATAAAAATGCGCTCAGCGCCCATACAAAGAGTATGTAGCCGCACAAGACCATCCACAGGGAAGGTTTTTGATAGGAAACATAGATGGCGCCCATGACAGATATGACCAGGAAGCATTGCATAAGCTCGATGCCCGCGGAAAGCTCCTCGATATACACTCTGAACTTCGCATATTGATACCAAGAACAGACGCACAATACTGTAATCGCAAGAGGGGCTATTTCGAAAGCAAACGGGTAAGAAATATTATTCGGGTTTTCTATGACAAAGTGAAAGTAGGCTATAATGGCTGCCGGTATTGTAGTAAATGACAGCGCTGCAACGGCATGATAAACGGCATCACTCCTTCGCTCTTGCACAAATTCTTTTAATGTAGCTGCCTTAGCTCTATTATTCATCGGTATTCTCCCGTGATTTTGGGTCCGTTTCCCGCGGAGCCACTTCCCTGCTTCCGAACCTGGCACATTTGGAAATGGACCCTGTTTTTCAGTCCCCTGATTTCTTTACAATCCTAGCATGACTTTATCTTCCGGAGTTAACTCATCTCCATAAACCCATACCGAGAAGGAGCCTACCTCATCTATAATCCTTACAAAAATTCCTCTTATTTCTATATTCTGACCTTTATTAAAAGCCTCAACCTTGGCCTTGTCCTTATAGAATATCAGTGTCTCATAGATGATCCCCGACCGGCTTGTCCGCGGGTCAATGATTACTTTGTAATAATGCGCCTTCGTGTCGGTCCTCTCGTCAAAGGTGTCCCAGTCCACGACGTCTTTTATTGTCCCGCCAACGGATATAGTTTTATTTTTATAAGTATTCTCGATTTGGACCCGCGTGAGTTCGGTTGCACCGCTGTACTTCTCGATAAGGTCATCGATCTCTACCGTTTCACAATAGCAAAAACAAGGTATTAATATTAAAAATAAAGCGCCTAAAAATATATTTTTTGCCATCTGCAGCATCGGTCTTTTCTCCTTTCATGTTTTTTATTTTGGGTCCGTTTCCCGCGGAGCCGCTTTCGAACCTGGCACCTTTGGAAACGGACCCTGTTTCATTTAAATTATCGATAACGCTACTGTAAGGATACCCACTAAAATCTGAGTGGCAATCGTGACGGCATTACGTGTATTGTTACGCTTCTTCATCTCGGTCGCAACGGCGCTCTCGGCGGTCAAATATATAATCCTTTCAGCGTTCTGTATCTCCGTAAGTTCGGGCGCAACGTCGACATAGTAAGTGCTGGCCTTGGGCTCGAGAGTGTCATATAGCTTGATAAGATCTTCATCCTTCCAGGTCGAGAGGTTAATCTTTTCGTAACTTATATCAAAAACTCCGGAATTCCTGAGGTACAACGACTTTCGTTTTGCCAAAAGGCTAATGTACTCCTGAAGCGCGACGCTTCTGGCGATACCATCTTCCCAGCTTTCATGTTTCACATTATAGATGAGCACGACAAGCTTCAGCGCTCTTTCGTCATCGAGCTCTTTGAACTCTTTGGCCTCCTTGCCTGCTACTTTATATGAACTTGGATAGCGCATGGTAGCGCATCCTAATGTGATGATGCATGCGCATAGAAGCATGATAAGCAATATTATCGGGGGCCGCATATATACCGTTGCCATAAAAACAATTATATTAAGGGACGGTTCTCATTGCAATTCCAGAAATAGCCCCTTACGCAATCCCAGGCCTGCCCCTATTATAACGCCGCTGTAAAAAAGCGGCAAG
>JAUYDB010000239.1 GCA_030691985.1 Candidatus Omnitrophota bacterium
TTCTTTAAGGCCTAAAAGCTCTTTTACCTCAGTATCGTTCATAACCTCTTTTTTCAAAAGCGCTTCCGCCAGTAGGTCCAGTTTGCTTTTATATTTTGAAAGAGCGCTTTTCGCGTCCTCATAACATCTGTCCACGATATCCTTAACCTCGTCATCGATGATTTTGGCTGTTTCGTCGCTATAATTTTTTTCCTCGAGTATGTCCCTTCCGAGGAAAATCTCCGCGTGCCTTCTGCCGTAAGTAAGGGTGCCTAACTTCTCGCTCATGCCGAATTGCGTAACCATGTCGCGGGCTATGTCGGAAACCATCTCAAGGTCATTGTGCGCGCCTGTCGAGAAGTCCTTAAACCTTATCTCCTCCGCGGCCCTGCCGCCTAAGGCCACTATCAACTTCGCTATGAGCTGGCTTTTTGTGGTTATGTATCTATCATGCCTCGGCGGGTTGAATGTGTACCCGAGGGCCATACCCCGCGAAATTATCGTCACCTTATGCATCGGGTCCGCCTCCGGCGTTATTAGCGAAAGAAGCGCGTGTCCGGATTCATGATACGCAATTATGGATTTTTCTTCTTTTTTTATTACGCGGGACTTCCGCTGCGGCCCTGCCATGACACGCTCGATCGATTCCTCCATATCCTCATGGATTACCGCATCGCGGTTCTTGCGCGCGGCAAGAAGCGCAGCTTCATTAACGAGATTCGCGAGGTCCGCTCCGGAAAACCCGGGCGTCTGATTGGCAAGCCTTTTCAAATCCACGTTCTTGTCAAGTGTAACATTTCTCACGTGAACCTTTAATATCGCTTCCCTTCCGATTATGTCCGGACGGTCGATTACTATATGCCGGTCAAACCGGCCTGGCCTTAGAAGCGCGGGGTCCAAAACGTCAGGCCTGTTTGTCGCGGCAATAAGAATTACGCCTGCCTGCGTATCAAAACCGTCCATCTCAACCAAAAGCGCGTTAAGCGTCTGCTCCCTTTCATCGTGGCCGCCGCCTATCCCCGCAAACCTTTGCCTCCCCACAGCGTCTATTTCATCTAAAAATATAATGCAGCCCTTCCTTGTAAGGCGCGCGCTTTTCTTGGCCTGCTCAAATAAATCCCTTACGCGCGAAGCGCCTACGCCGACGAACATCTCAACAAAGTCAGAGCCGGATATGCTGAAAAAAGGAACCCTCGCTTCACCGGCGACAGCTTTCGCGAGGAGCGTTTTCCCTGTTCC
>JAUYDB010000248.1 GCA_030691985.1 Candidatus Omnitrophota bacterium
AAATTCTTTCGCGTAGCGATAATGGTGAGCGGTGAGGCGATTTCTGTTTCTGGATCAAAGATGAATGCCATAGCGTAGTAATGCTTCCCCCCGGCATCGTTATACGCAAGATGGCAGAGGACTCCTATGCGATTATCCTCGAGCAAGTGAAGTTCATTGGCGCCGCCCCATTCGTCGTCGCGGAATTGTTCTTTAATAAGTTTTGCCTCAAGGAGATTGGTCGTCGCGAGTGCCCCAAGGTTAGGGAGCTTCATAAACCCGATTGCGCCACGTCCTCCTATGGCGCCTTGGGGTCGAGTGAAAACCGCGACTTCCCCGCCGGGGAGTTGAATGAGCCGGATATCTTTCATCAAATCTGGTCCCGTTGCAAATCGCGTGAGAGTTTGCAGACTCTCTCCACAATAGAAAATAGTGCGATACCCGAGTCCGCCGGCGTAATGTGGTTCAGGATGGGGAAAGGTCTCGACGCCGCCGAAAACGAGATCTTTGCCGATTTTGGCGACAAACGGGTCTTGGAGAGTGAGCGTAGGAGTGTCCTGCGTAGCAACCCATGCTCCATCTTTCTCTTCAAAAAAGCGTACCCGGGAGTCGCGTTCGGTCTTTCGGGAATCAACTCGACCTGCGATATATGTTCGGCCATTCACCCCAAACGGCGCGGTGATGTTGTAGACATCTTTGTCGCCAACGCTCTCAAAAGCAAGGAGTTCGCCCATCGGTAGACGCTTATGCTGTCCAAATGCTTCAAAAAGTTCCCACGCGCTTTTTGGCTGATTGAAAATGACATTTGCACTTTTTTGCATATTTTTAATCATTTTTTTATTATACATTACATAACGCGTAACACATAACAACGAACCAACGGGATATTGGGATATTAACGAACGAAGCGAATTTATTCTTTCAACCTTGTTCAATTCGCCTAGTTATTTCTTCCTCTGGTACGCCTTCGCGGCGCATTTTTTCAGCGTATTCTCTGTCGTCTGTAATTACAAGCGTGTGTCTTGACCTTTGCTCGACATTTA
>JAUYDB010000260.1 GCA_030691985.1 Candidatus Omnitrophota bacterium
CTGCAGGAGCGCGCTCTTCTGAGCTAAATTCTCTATCAAATCATTCAGCTCTTTCGTGCCTGGAAGCCGGCCCAGATATTTTATGTAGTAATCATATATTACGGTGGTGAGCTCTTTTCTTAATATCTGAACCATGGACACTTCCTGCTGGCGCTTAAGATTGGAAAAAGCCGCTGTGGCAGCGGCCTCGATACGGCCCCTTGAGACGTTCTCCATGTTATCCAGCGAGAAATAAGCGAGTTCCGTATTGTCTCGGAATTTCTGCTCGGCGAGATCGAGCTTGGCGATCATGCCGGCGTAATAGGGGTTCTCCACCGATACCGTCACTATCTTCGACCCGAATGCCGAGGAGGCCTGTGTCTGGTAGGTTATATAGCGGTAACTTTCTACCTCGGCCCTTGCCTCATCGAGTTCCGCCTGAACTTCAGTTACCTGGGTATCCAACTGGGCATGGTTTGCGCCGACCTCATCGGCGAGCCTTTGAAGATCTTCGGTCTCATGCCTTATAATTTCATTCTGGGCGAGCGTTATCTGGTGGGAGAGGTTGTTTCTCTCGGCCCACAGGCGGACGTCTTTAAGGTTCCCCCCTTCGTCATAGTAATATCTCACCAGGAGCTGTCCGTTTGCGTCCGTTACGAAGCGCACCTTTCCGTCTGAGTCATAATGCTCTATCGAGCCGTCTTTCTTCTGGACATATTCGGCTTTCATGTTACCAGTCGCGTCGAGATTGAATTTTGTGGTTAGGGGCTCATTGTTATCCAGAGCGCTTGAATAAATCTGTTTTGAGAAGGACGAGATGTCATCCGGCGAATATATTAGATTTGAAGACGTTAAGGTAGATACGTCTTGAACGACTCCGCCCGCTGTAACTTTTTCTATTCTATCCCGCGCCGTATTGAGAATTACAGGTAAAGCCGCGGGTGTCAATACTTTCGCGGCTTCGTATGCGGCATCGGCGCTATTTTTGTGTTCTATATTGGTGAAGGAAAGTTTAACGGCAAAATCATTAAGAGCGTATATGCTTGGAGATTTGTCGCTCTCTTTGGAGGTAAGAACGATTCTATACTGGATAAAGTTATTAAGCCGGGAATTGATCTTATACCCATACTGGTCCAGTGTAGCCTCCTGCCAGCCGGACCAATCGGCATCATTATTCACATTACCGGCCGCGCCGGCGCGCGTCTCGATCTTCACATTCGAAAGAACCGGTATGTCGAGATTGGCGTTAAGATAACCCGTGGCGGTATCAACATCATTAATGTTGAGGGCGATGGCAGAAGACGTGAGCGCGCCTTCAGTTACATAGGTTAATTGATTCCAATAAGTTTGATCCTTTTGTAAGATATCGCCTTCCTTTACACCGTAATCGACTCTAATCCTGCCAGGCGCGCCGTCACCAGCGTATTGATTGCTGACGCCTCTGTACCCGCCCTTCGACAGAACATTACCTACAATGCTTACGTTTTCCCCGTTTATTATAATAGAGCCGCCGGATCCACCGCCGCCTGATCCGCCGAGCGCTCCCGGAGCGTTCTCTCCATCCTGGCCGTTTGCCGACACCATTCCGTTTATATTGATGATCGGCGATATTATTTGTATGATTCCGCCGCCGGATCCGCCGGCGCCCGCGCCCTGATAATTAGCGGCATTATAAATTCCACCGCGGCCCCCGCCGGAACCCATCATGGAAGCGGAGATTTCGGGATTCGAATACGGCTGACCGGCAGCACCGGGCGAAGTTCCATATCCCACTCCGACTCCGCCGGGAGCAGCATGGCCAGCGCCGCCGCCGCCCGCGCCTCTCATCCTGTTATTTTGATTGTCTATATCCTGACCGTCCTGACCTCTACCGCCTGCGCCGGGACCTTCTTCCTGGCGATATCCCTTAGCATCGACTTGCACCGTTCCATCTATAACGGCTTCTTTCTGCGACTTTATTACGAGCCTTCCGCCTGTGGCCCCATTCCAAGGCTCTACCGTAAGCACCGCGCCTTCTTCTACATAAATACTTTCAAAATTGTATGTCCGCGCCTCCAGGGTACGTGTCTGGCCCTTCTTAACGGTGAGCACGCCATCCGCGCCTGTCCCGTAATCAAGCGGCACCTGCCGCTCCAAGAGTATGCGCGTCAATCCATCATAATCATTTATGGCTATTCCGTCTTTCCTAAAGTCCGCGAAATCCTCTTTGGCGCCCTGCTTAGAGGTATAAGTTGTTTTTACAGTCACTATGTCGTCGTTATAAAAATATTCATACTGCATGCCCGTAGAAGATCTGATAACTTTGGTAAGCCGAAGGCTGGAGTCGTAATGCAGTTCTTCGCCATTATTTTTTGTGGTGATTCCGGTAAGTTTGGCGCGGTCTTTATCATTATAAATATATGCGGCGGTCCTGCCGCCGCTTTCGATGATAGACTTTATCTTGCCTTCAGGGGTATAGGTATATGTCGTTGTGCCATCTATGATTTTAACGAGCTGTTCGATACCGTCATAAACATACCTTTTCCCGTCTTTTTCCACTACATGGGTAAGGCCCTCGTCGTTTCCATCCGAAAGACGCGCTAAAAGTTCTATCTTGATACTTTCAAGATTGACGCTTGGGCTGTCGGTTCCGGAAGGCCGGCGCAGGATAACTTTATACTGTAAGTATTTGTCTCCTGTGATACCTGTTAAATCCTGAGGGCTTGTTATCTCGCTTGACCATGATGACCACGGACTTGCGTCAATATCACCTGAATTTAGAGACTCTGTCGTGCGTATCTGTATTGCCGCGCCGGCTTCTAGCAACAAGTCGGCTCTCCAGTCGATATGCCGCAGCTCTTTCGCGTTTACCTCTACAGGATCTATTGTGAAAGTCCCTTCCATAGCCCCTTCGTCAAGGCTAAGGGTCCCGGTTGAAATACGCGCGTAATATGTCTTGCCGTTTTCATTGCCGTCTAACGTTAGAGGGACCTCATATACGTAATCGGCCTCTTCGCCCCGCGCGTCTTTTACGGATTTTATCCAGCCATTGGGATAGCGTGTCGTAACGCTGCCATCTGATTTTTCCTCGCTATAAATGTAGCTATCTTTTATTATAACCTTAGAGCCGCCCATACCCTCCGGAAGAGCGATCTTATATCCTGTTATCGTCTCTTCGTCGTAGGTTATGCCGCTAATGACGATACCGTCTTTTCG
>JAUYDB010000297.1 GCA_030691985.1 Candidatus Omnitrophota bacterium
GTCGGCGGCGTTGTCGCGCTCGTTGGGCTTATCGGTTTGATATCGTGGTGGTTTGATTTCATAGTTCTGCTAAAGGGCTGCGTCCCTGCGATGATGATATTCGGCGGGCTTATCGCTGTAATAGCCGGCATAAGCGAGATGAAGGACGAGGCCGCCTCGAAGAAGGAAGAGATAAAGAAATAAGGCGGCAGTAAGTCGATGCTTTTTAGCGTATAGCGGGTAGCGTTTAGTGTATAGAAAAGTCGTGCGACTCGCTATACGCTATACGCTATACGCTAAAAATGGCTTTCCACGCAATAAACCTCTACTAATAGTATCCATTCCTCGAATGACCTCAATATGTAGTATTTTCTTGACTTCTTCCTTCGGATATGATATATTTTATCATCACACGAAAAATATTATGATTAAAACAATCCATTAGTCTCGCCTGTGTCGTGACGCGGGACAAAGTTTGTTTCGCAAAATTTGGAGGCATGAGGAATAGATGAATAATGAGAAGAAGGCAAACCTGGCATTGTCCGAAAACGCCAGGAAGGTCCTTGAGAAGAGGTATTTAAGGAAAGCGGACGTCGGAAAAGTGGTAGAGACGCCGGCCGATATGTTTGGAAGAGTCGCGAAGAACATAGCGGGCGCGGACTTGTATTACGGAAAGACTAAAGAGGAAGCGGCGAAGACCGAGAAAGATTTTTTTGACATGATGACAAATCTCGAATTTCTGCCGAACTCTCCCACCCTGATGAACGCGGGAAGGGAGCTCCAGCAATTATCCGCATGTTTTGTCCTGTCGATAGAAGATTCGATGGAATCCATATTTGAAACAATTAAAGATACCGCCATAATTCACAAGTGTTTAACACGCGATGCCATGGTAACAACAAAGGATGGTTTGAAATATTTGGATGAAGTAAAAAGGGGCGATGAAATCATGACCGATGAAGGTTATTCTTATGTAGAGGGTATATATAAGAATGGCCAGCAGATCGTCTATGAGACGTTGACAGATCGGGGTTATGCGCTTAAGGGTACGGCTGAACACAAAGTTCTTACCCTTAACGCTAACGGGGATCTCGCATGGCGCGAGATGGGCGAACTTAAAAAAGGCGATTGGATTGTTATGAAACCCGGCGATGAGATATCCGGCGGCTGCAATAGGCTGCCCGCATTTCGTTATAAGGTAAGATCGGATCCGGCTCTTGGTCAATTCAAAGCACGCGCAATACGCGTTCCTCGTAGTCTCACCGTGACTTTGGCCGAGTTGATAGGCATATATATAGGTGATGGCTCAAATCACAGGGATGGTATACGATTTTCTGTCGGCAAAGACGACAAAGAGATGGTGGAGATCATTGAACGTTTGTCGATGGTCGTTTTCAATAAAAAGGCCACGTTCTCATTGACAAAAGGCAGGGGCTTTGAGGTGGGGATCCTCAGCGTGGTTATCAAGGAATGGTTCGGCGCTATGGGTTTTACCAAGCCTTCCTCGCGGCATGCGCGAATCCCGGTCGCCATCCTTAAGGCCAGCGAAGAGATTATGTGCGCATTCCTGAGAGGGGTTTTTTCAACTGACGGCTGTGTGCGAAAGAATGGCCATATTACGCTTACAACCAGTTCTGTCATTCTCTCGGAACAACTGCAGTCCCTGCTTTTTTTTATAGGCATACCCACGCATAAGAGGCACTATAGGCTTACTGATAGTTACCAGATATCGATATGTACGAAGGAGGGATTTATCAAATTTAAGGAAAAAGTAGGCTTTCTTCTTACTCGACAACGTGCGAGACTGGAATCTGTCAGTTCGGAAGATATATTCACTAGAGCAGAACGAGTTCCTAACCAAAGGGCCCCGCTCAAAGAATGGTATAAAGGCCTGGAGTCCTTCGAGGAGAGGCGTGATGCCCGCTCAAGTTTCGATGATATTATAAATAGGCCGTCTGAAGCGAGAGATGTGACCCGCCAGAGAATCGTGTCTGTCCTTCAGAAAAACAAAATGTGCCCCGTTTTTCTAAAAACGCTTTTGGATAAAAAGTACTTCTTCACGACCGTATCTTGCGTTAGACCTTTGGGAGTTATGGATACCTATGATATCACCGTTCGCGGCACGCACAGGTATATTGCGAACGGATTTATTACCCACAATTCAGGAGGGGGGACGGGCTTCAGTTTTTCGCGCCTCCGCGCGAAAAATTCTCCGGTCCGCTCTACCGGCGGGATCTCGAGCGGCCCCGTATCCTTCATGAAGGTCTTCAATGCCGCGACCCAGGCGGTGAAACAGGGCGGAATGCGTCGCGGCGCGAATATGGGCATATTGAGGGTCGATCATCCCGACATAATGGAATTCATAACATGCAAAGAGAACGATAAGGATATAACCAATTTCAATATATCGGTGGCCGTTACGGAGGATTTCATAAAGCGCGCCATTAACGGCGAAGAATATGACCTGATAGACCCTCATACGAAGAAGGGCGTGCAGAAACTTAATGCAGGAGAAGTCCTTGATCTTATCATAAAGATGGCATGGAAGAACGGCGAGCCGGGCATAGTCTTTATCGACAGGATAAACAAAGACAATCCGACCCCGAGCGTCGGCGAGATAGAAGCGACTAACCCATGCGGCGAACAGCCGCTTTTGCCGTATGAGAGCTGCAACCTCGGATCGGTCAACCTGTCAAAGATGGTGGTCGCCGGCGAGATAGACTGGAAGAAGCTCGGCGAGACCATTGAGAAGGCGGTCCATTTTCTCGATAATGTCATAGACATGAACTCGTATCCTTTGAAAAGGATCGAGGAGATGACGAAGGCGAATCGTAAGATCGGCCTGGGTGTTATGGGTTTTGCCGATATGCTCTTCTTACTTGGCGTCCGATACGATTCAGAGGATGCCATAAAGCTGGCCGAAAAGGCCATGAAGTTTGTGCTGGAGACATCCGTAAGCGCTTCGGAGAAATTGGCGGTCGAAAGAGGCGCTTTCCCTAATTTTACAAAAAGCGTATTCGCGCTTAAGGCGAAACAATTGAGAAACGCCACGCTTACTACGATTGCGCCGACCGGCACGTTGTCCATCATCGCGGATTGTTCCGGCGGCATAGAGCCCGTATTCGCGATCTCTTATATAAGGACGATCATGGATAACACAAAGCTTGTTGAGGTCCATCCTTATTTTAAGGAGGTCGCTCAAAAAAGGGGCTTCTACTCCGACGAGCTTATGAATAATATAGCCGAAAAGGGAAGCGTAGGATCGGTCGGCGGCATACCGGAAGATGTCAAAGAGTTGTTTGTTACCGCTCATGATATCGGGGCTGTATCGCATATAAGGATGCAGGCGGCCTTTCAAAAATATACCAATAACGCCGTATCGAAGACCGTTAACCTCCCGCAGGACGCGACGATAGAAGATGTGCGCGAGATCTATATGCTGGCATATAAGAGCGGTTGTAAGGGCCTCACCATATATAGAGACCGTTCGAGGGAAGAGCAGGTCCTGAATAAGGCCTCAGCCGCGCCGGAAGCCGAAAAGAAAGCTCACACGGCTGCAAAGATAATACCGAGGCCGCGGCCCAATGTGACCTATGGCACCACCACTAAGATAGCGACCGGCTGCGGAAACCTTTATGTAACTATAAATGAGGACGAAAAAGGCCTGCCCTTCGAGGTATTCACATCGATGGGTAAGGCGGGCGGCTGCGCGATGAGCCAGCTTGAAGCGATAGGCCGGCTGGTGTCATTGGCCTTCAGAAGCGGTATCGACACCAACTCTATCATAGAGCAGCTTCGCGGAATCCGTTGCCCTTCGCCGAGCTGGGAGAAAGGCGGCAGGATATTCTCCTGCAGCGACGCGATAGCTCGTGTCATAGAAAGACGGATGCAGGATGCGAAGGCCGCGGAAAAAAAACCTAAAACGGCAAGCGTCGCTCAGGCAAGCCAGCCGGCCCCGGGGCAATCCGAAATTTCCGACAATGATTCTTCTCTACCCAAATCAAAGGCAGGCAATATTGTGGGCGTATGCCCGGATTGCGGGAACGTCCTCTGGCATATAGAAGGCTGCATGGTATGTAAGTCTTGCGGCTATTCCAAGTGCGGATAAAAAAAACTGATAGCACTTGCCAAAAACGTATTTTGTGGTAAACTTCTATAATAACCCGCACATCTATCAAATATAACGCGGGCAAGTCAAAAAGGGAGGTGCGCATGGATTGGGTGACATTCGTAGTAGTTGACCCTGTGAAGGCGATGTTCATAAAGATTTGGAGTTATATTCCCGCCATAGCTGGCGCGATTGTAATTCTGGTAGCCGGCTGGCTTATAGCCAAAGTTATCGAGGCGGTAATAGTGAGAGTCCTTAAATCTATCCGTCTCGATGTCGCGAGCGATAAGGCCAATATCTCCAATGTGCTGGCGCAGGGCGAAATAAAACTGAGTTTATCTGAGCTTATAGGCGCGGTGATCTACTGGGTAGTTATTCTTGTGGTCATTGCGACGGCCCTGAACGCGCTTAATCTTACGATAGCCGCCGAATTGATATCGAGGCTTGTCGGCTATGTGCCGAATATACTTGGCGCTATATTTATCCTTGTGCTGGGGATGCTACTGGCCAATTTTGTCGCCTCAATAGTCCGTACGTCCGCCAGCAACGCCGGCATAGGCAGCGCGAAACTCCTGGCCCAGATAACGCATACCATCCTGGTGATATTTGCCGTCATCTTAGCCATGGAACAGCTGAAGATAGCTTCGGCATTGATAGTGCTTGCGGTGAACGTTGTCCTGATATCGGTAGGCATAGGCCTGGCGCTTGCGTTCGGGCTGGGCTGCAAGGATATCGCGGGGAAGGCCATGCAGGATTTGCTTAATAAGATGAAGAAATAGTTATCGACATCTGTATTATAAAAAGGCGCTCTTTTACAGGGCGCCTTTTTTGTAGAATATTAATAGCGGCTCGCCTATAATATCGTCATGCCCAACTCGCTATATATCCACATACCGTTCTGCAAGGCCAGATGCCTCTACTGCGATTTCTACAGCGCTATTTATGATGGGGCTTTAGCTTTTTCTTACTGTTCGGCTCTTGTAAAACAGATCGAAAAACTTGAGGGTAAGTTTTCGACCATATATATCGGCGGTGGGACGCCGACCATGTTGGATAAAGCCCTTCTCGTTAAGATCTTTAAAGCCCTTAAACAATTTTCAGCCCCTGCCGCGGAATTTACCATAGAGGCGAATCCTGAGAGTCTGAACGAAGAGAGGATAAAAATATTTTTGGATTCAGGAGTAAACCGGATCAGCATAGGCGTTCAGTCTCTGAATGAAAAGAAGCTTAAAAAACTGGGCAGGATCCATGATTCTCGCCAGGGGATAAGGTCTGTAGAAATGGCCGCTGAGAAAGGTTTTAAAAATATAAGCATAGATCTGATCTTCGGTGTATGGGGCGAGGGCGCCGAAGATTGGGCCAGAGATGTCGAGGAGGCTGTCAGGCTGCCGGTAACTCACATATCGTGCTACTCGCTCACGTATGAGAAAGGCACGCCGCTATTCCGGGCGTTTCAGGGAAATAGCGTGCAGCCGTTGGAAGACGAGGCTGTCGCCGGGCAGTATGAGCTCGCGATAAAATCATTATCGGCGAGAGGATTCAAACTTTATGAAGTATCGAATTTCGCGAAGGAGGGCCTCAGGTGTAAGCACAACCTGAATTATTGGGCAAATGAACCGTATGTAGGCCTTGGCGCATCGGCGGTTTCATATCAGTGCGGGGAACGGATTAGATTTGTGTCGGATGCCGCGGATTACGTGAGAAGAGTTAATAAAGGCGAGCCGCTTGCGGAGTTCAGAGAAAAACTGTCTTTCATTAAAAGGGCTAAAGAGACAGCCGCGGTAAAGATCAGGACCAGCGATGGGATAGATTTTCAATGGTTCAAGGCAAAGACAGGATTCGATTTTCTGAAGCTCGAAGGAAAGGCAATGCCGAAACTTCTTGAATATGGTTTGATTAAATACAAAAAAGAGAACAATGAACCCATCGGAGTCTGCCTCAAAAGAAAAGGTTTCCTATTCTGCGACACCGTCTCGAGCGCTTTTCTATAAAGCGTGACACGGGAAAATCGGGTGACCCGGAGACCCTTGACAATGTTGTGTATATAAGGTATACTTATAATGACGAGGCCGAAGGAGACATGTTTAAGCAAAAAACGCGATTATTTAAGGTATCTTTTTTAACAATTATACTCCGTCTGAGGCCTTAGAAGTATGAGTTGCGGTAGAGAAGAGATAAAAGGCCGGATGGAGTATTGTATTATATATTATTCTCACCATAAAAGCGATCCCAATTTTGGGGGAAGGGAAGGTGAATTTATATGATGATAAAGATGAATAGAAAAGGCTTTACGCTTGTTGAAATTATGATAGTGGTTGCAATTATCGGTTTATTGGCGGCGATAGCCATTCCGAACTTCGTCAAGGCGAGAACGACGGCCATGAAAAATGCTTGCATAGCGAACCTGAAGCAGATTCAGGGCGCTATACAGGTATGGGCAATAGATACCGGGGCAACGTCGAGCGCTACATTTGCCACAGGTGATATTGTTCCGAACTACCTGAAGAGCTGGCCGAAAGAGGGGACGGTTTCGTATGCGGTTCCTGCTAGTGTCAGCGCAACGCCGGTATGCCCGAATACCGCTAACACAGATCATACATTGTAGATGTAGATAGGGTAAGGAGAATTGGTTTAAGCTGAAGTGAGTATACCCCCGCATCTTCTTAAAGTCGATTTCGTTTTAAAGAAGATGCGGGGTTTTTATTGACAATGCCCTTACCATATGATAAATTATATCAAAAGCAATACTATATTATAGTGTGAGCTTTTGCTATTTTGAAAACAAACAGGAGTGCGCGTATACATTGCTGATATCCGCGGTTTTAAAGACAAAAGAGGCCTTACGTTGGTGGATAGCCTCATATCCGTCGTTTTATTGAGCGTCTTTGTAATCAGCTTACTGGGCGCATTTTTTATATCCAAAATTACTCGTGCCCAAATTAGAGTGTGAGTCTCGAGGGGAAACATGTTTCGAGATTCGATCTTTGCCTACCCATCACCCTTGCCCTCTCCCCTGAAAGGGGAGAGGGGATTCCTTCATAATTTCCTCTCCCCCTT
>JAUYDB010000098.1 GCA_030691985.1 Candidatus Omnitrophota bacterium
AGAAAGTCCAATATCTTTATCATGACCACTCGGGATATCATTTTATGGATATGGTGACCTATGAGGCGATTACGGTCGAGGAGGACCTGGTCGGCCAGGCAAAAGACTACTTTAAGGAAAATCTCGAAGTCGCGCTCTTATATTATGAACAAAGGCCGATCTCTATTGAATTGCCTGTAAGCATAGCTCTGAAAATAATAGAATCCAATCCGGGTTTCAAGGGCGACACGTCAGGCAAGGCGATGAAGCCGGCTATCCTGGAGACCGGGCTCAAGATAAACGTGCCCCTATTTATAGAGGAAGGCGAAACGGTGATGGTGGATACTCGGACAGGCAAATATCTGGAGAGGGCTTAAGTAGGTGACGCTTTCTCCGGCGAGGCCGCCGATGGGAAAATTTTCCGTGGCGGTGGTTGGCGGCGGCGCATCAGGGTTAACGGCGGCGATAAGCGCTAAGCGTAAAGGTTCATCGGTCATTGTCTGTGAGAAAATGCCGTTCCCGGGGAAGAAGATAGCGGCATCCGGAAACGGCAGATGCAACCTGTTGAACGAAAAAATAGACGAAACACATTACAACAAAGAAGCGCGCAGGATAGTAAAGACGGTATTCGGCAGGTTTGGTAAAGACGATATAGTAAATTTTTTCAATGAACTAGGGCTGCCTCTTTTCTCAGAAGACGGCAGGATGTTTCCCGTCACAAATCAGTCCGCGTCAGTCTTAAAGATCCTCGAAATAGAGCTCAAGCGATTAGCCGTGCAAGTAGAGACCGATTTTGAAATATCGGATATTTCGCATTCTAAAAACGGGTTTATCGCTACAGCTAAATCGGGCAAAGCAGTAGAATCTAATACGGTTATCCTTACCGGAGGCGGCAAGACCTATCCCGCGCTTGGTTCAGATGGCGGCGCGTACAAACTTGCCGTATCCCTTGGCCATAGAATCGTGGAACCGGTACCCGTATCTGTTCCGCTGGTTACCAGGGATCCGCTCTGCCACTTACTCCAGGGGCAGAGGATACGCTCCCGGGTAAAGGGCATGATCGGAAAAAAACTGATTGGCGAGTCGTCGGGAGAGCTGTTGTTTACCAAGTATGGCTTATCCGGAAACGCCATTCTTGATCTCAGCGAGGATATATCGCTTGCAATAAACCGTTATAACAAAGACGACGTTTTTCTCTTGATAGATATGGCGCCATTCATGACCACCGCGCGGCTCAAAGAGGAATTAAAAAGAAGAATGGCCGCGGGATTCGCTCAGGAAGAGCTCATCGCAGGAATCCTGCCAAATAAGTTCGGCGCGGCATTAAAGGATCTTTTAACGACAAGGAATCCGGATACGATTACAGATTCTTTAAAAGCAAGGCGCTTCAAGATTACCGGCGCAAGGGGATGGAATGAAGCCGATTTTACCGCGGGAGGCGTTGATTTGAATGATATAGATGAACATACTCTGGAATCCAGGCTGACGAAGGGCCTGTATTTTGCGGGCGAGATCCTTGACGTAAACGGCGCTCGCGGCGGCTACAACCTGGCCTGGGCATGGGCATCCGGTTTTGTGGCGGGCGAGGAGGCGAGTTTGTGCGCAGGATAATACTTGCTTCACAGTCTAAGGCAAGGAGAAGGCTGCTTAAGCAGATAGGGCTTGAATTTACGGTGGCAAAATCCCGCGTAAGAGAAAGGAAGGCATTAAGCGGGCGCTGCAGCGATTTTGTTATTGCTAATGCCGTCAAAAAAGCGAAAGATGTAGCCGGCAGGTTCGATTCCGGTGTTGTCATTGCCGCGGATACGGTTGTCCTTGTCCGGCGCAGAATAATCGGCAAGCCAAAAACAATGCGAGATGCGGTCGCTGCGTTGAAAACGCTTTCTCGCGAACCCCAGTGGGTCTACACGGGGATCGCAGTTATAGATATCGATAAAGGAAAGCTGCATACAGCTTATGAAAAGACGAAGGTCTATATGTACCCTCTGAGTGATGGCCAGATTAAAAAATACTTTAGGAAAATTTCGCCGTTTGACAAGGCAGGATCGTTTGACGTCCAGGGGCCGGGCAGCGTATTCATAGACCGGATCGAAGGGTGTTTCTATAATGTGGTGGGCCTTCCGCTCGCAAAGCTGGCGAAAATTTTGGGCAACTGCGGCATAAGCATCTTGTGACATGAGGCAAAGCGAGTAGAAATTTTCTTAACACCGCGCCACAATAATGATATAATCATATTAACATGAAGACGACACGGATAATTTTGGCGTTGGTAATTTCGTCAATGATCCTGTTGTTTTCCGAAAGATGCCGCGGCGAGGAAACAGAATCGTCTTTGATCAACGAGGGCGGCATATATGACTACGATGAGCTTAACCCACCGCAGGTTTTTTTCTTCCCCGCCGATAAAGCCATGTGGGACGGTTCAAAAGTTACGATGAAGGAGTGGTATACGCTTACGAAACTGCAAAAAGAGAAGTTCATCAGCGAATACATAGGCGAGCTTAAAAGACAGTATAACGACGCCATAGAAATAATGGGGTTCGATTACTTAAAGGCGCTCAATCTTTTTTCGTACTATTCGAACGATAATGTTGTGAACGAGCCATCGACAAAATTTATCGATAAGCTTTTGGTAGGCCAGGGAAAGATCATGGCAAAGGCGCCGGACCGATCTCGATCGTCATAAGAGGGGGGGGTGTTGATGTTCAGGGAGAAGATAAAAGTATTTGATTGTACCATACGGGACGGCGGTTTGATCAACAACCATAAATTCGACGCGCGTTTTGTCAGGGCCGTATATAAGGCGTTGTCAGAGGCCGGTGTTGACTACATGGAGATAGGGTATAAAAATTCCAAAAAGCTGTTTTCTGAAAAGGAATTTGGCCCGTGGAAGTTCTGTGATAACGATGATATAAATCGGGCGATAGAAGGCATTGAGTCAAAGACGAAGATATCGGTAATGGTCG
>JAUYDB010000212.1 GCA_030691985.1 Candidatus Omnitrophota bacterium
GCTGATTACCATGTTAATATACCTGCTTTGTCAACAGGCTCGCTGGCGCTTGACGCGGCGTTAGGCGTAGGCGGTGTGCCGAGGGGCAGGGTAATCGAAATATTCGGCCCGGAATCGAGCGGCAAGACCACCCTCACGCTATCAATAATAGCGCAGGCGCAGAAAGCCGGTGGTCAGGCAGCCTTCATAGACGCAGAGCACGCGCTTGACTCCACGTATGCCAAAAAGATTGGCGTAAATCTGGATGATCTTTTGATCTCACAGCCGGATACCGGGGAGCAGGCTCTCGACATAGCCGAGACACTTGTGAGAAGCAATGCAATCGACGTTATCGCCATTGACTCGGTGGCGGCATTAACTCCGCGCGCCGAAATAGAAGGAGATATGGGCGAATCGCACATGGGGCTTCAGGCTCGCCTCATGAGTCAGGCGCTTAGGAAACTTACGGGAGCTATCAGCAAATCCAAGACCTGTGTAATTTTCATAAACCAGATAAGGGAAAAAATAGGCGTCATGTTCGGAAATCCCGAGACAACGACCGGCGGCCGCGCGTTGAAATTTTACGCTTCAATAAGAATAGATTTAAGAAGAATAGCCTCTCTCAAGAAGGGCGAAGAAGCAGTCGGTAACCGCGTTCGCGCGAGCGTTGTGAAAAATAAGGTCGCCCCTCCGTTTAGAAAAGCCGAGTTCGACATAATGTATGACGAAGGGATATCGCGCGCGAGCGGAGTACTGGACATGGCAGAAGCAATGGAAATTATCAAAAAGACGGGCACATGGATGTCTTATGGCGACGACAAGATAGGCCAAGGCAAAGAAAATGCCAGGATATACCTGAGAGAAAATCCCAAGCTACTGGATAAGATAGAAAAAGAAGTAAAGGATAGAATCAAATAAAGCGCTTGCGATGAACTAATAGTAGGGGAGGTTTAAACCTCCCCTACAAGAAATCAGTAAAGACGGGAGGGGGACACCCTCCGCCTGATAATGCTAGTGCCTTTAAAGGAGAGTGTCCCCGGTAAGTTATTAGAAGTGTTAGAAGGAGGGCGGTAATATGTTTAACTGGGTAAAACGGCACAAGATCAGTTCGCTGGCGTTAATGTTTGCTATCGGCGTTATTATAGGATTAGGCATAGCCGCAAGATTTAACTTGCCTTCCAAATCGAACGCGGCATCACCCGAAGAGAAATCTGTTAAGACAGTAGCCGTTACCGGCGAAATTGACATACAAAATGC
>JAUYDB010000299.1 GCA_030691985.1 Candidatus Omnitrophota bacterium
AAGCGCAGCATCCGCAAATAAAAGGGCGGCCGTCTTTGCTCCCTGGCCGCCCCTGCCATGCCAGCGAATTTCCGTTACATCTTTCATTTAAACCCGTATTAAATTAAGCGATATTGTTCAAACAACGCTTATTTTTTTTCAAAATACCTTTTCTCCGGCTCCTTTATCTACCGCGATGGAAAGGTAAAATACCATGAAGCTCCCCGTCATAACGATGCCGAGATACCCGTTTATCGCGCTCGTCGCGACCGCCATCAGCGCTTTACCTACAGCGGGCGGTACTACCGCGTTCAGCATCCCTACCAGAAACCCTACGACGAATCCTATGCCTAAAGCGATAAGAACCAGCAATACAAAAAGTAAGAGCAGCGCAAATACCTTCGAAAACGGCTTCAGGACCACATTCAAGCTTTTCCTAAGCGCGCCGATAACTCCGAGTTCCTCGCACACAAGAGCATACGGTGAAAGCGTGAAAGGAATTAAATAAAACAGCGCCGACACGACCGCGATAGCTATCGCCGCCGTAATCGCTATCGCGGTTATAACAGTGCTATTCAGCGGCGCGGTCACTGCAATAATCAATCCGGCTATCAAAGCCACTATAGCGATAATCAATATTATTAAAATCCCAAGGCCCAAAAGACGCAGATAATATTTAATGCCATATGAGAGAAATGCCCCTAAATTTGCCTTGCCTTCCTTAATGCTGTCCCGCACGAGCCCCAGGACGCTGCCCTGGACAAATATGCTTGCAAGGATAAAGATTATGCTGAAGACCAGGGCATTAATGGTCAGTTGAGGCGTAACGGTCGCGCCGGGCGCTACGGCAAAGGGCGCGCTTGCCAGATTCCAAACTAAATTAAATAAAAATAAAATCAATACAAGCAATAAATTTTTTGCCGCCAGGCCAAAACCCTTCTTAATCGCCTCTAATATTCCCGCCATATAGCTTCCCTCCTTATGTTTTTTTAATTATACCATGTAAGAATATGTTGGTCAAGATTATTTACTATCCTATTTCATAGCTGTCCAAATTGGCGCAATTTCCCCCTCACCTTAATCCTCTCCCCCTTCGGGGGAGAGGAAATTATGAGGGAA
>JAUYDB010000028.1 GCA_030691985.1 Candidatus Omnitrophota bacterium
CGGTTGACCGGTCTTGTAATCGACTACCTTTACCAGCCCCTACAGCTCATCAACCCATTCGACTTTGTCGTACTTGCCGGTGAAGATGATATTTTCTCCGATTGTAGCCAGCAATTTCTTTTCAAGGCTGATTGGGGCCACAGCCTCTTTGGCCGATTTATCGAACCACTCCTTTACCGTCTTCATCTTGTTGAGACAGTCGCGCGCCATATCTTTATCGGCGCCCTGGAATATGAGCTCTGTCCTGAAAGTCTTTTCAAAAAATTTAAATGGCGGGAAGACGCGCCGATCCATATATTGACCATAGGTGCGTTCAAGCGCTTTGTGCACGCAGTTTCCAAAAACAAGGCTCTTCTTCTTCGCGCCCGGAAGCTTAACAACATCGTTGTATAAAAATTTCCTGGGGCAGGCGATGTAATTATTGAGCCTGGTGGGATTTAGAGTTAGATCCCGTATCATATCCTGCAATATCTCTTCGGAGCCGATAAAAGGATCCTCGAGGTCCGTCTGATCCAGTGATTTAGAGATGACATCTTCTTCGGCGCCCTCTTCGGCGTTATCCCCGGAGATGTCGAGGCCGTTCAGGTAGTATGAGGAAACCGAATCTTCCGATGGACTTGCGGTAAATACAAGGTTTGCCCTGGCTCGTGTAATCGCGACATAGAAGAGCCTCGTCTCATCCTGCAGGGCAAGCTGCTTTAGGATGCTTTTTTCATTTAATTTTCCTTTTGTCCTGAAAAGGTCGAACGGAAACTGTATCCTGTCCGGGATGATCTTGGCAGGCCAATTTTTATTTTGAAGGCAGAACGGTATTATCACCGAGTGAAACTCAAGTCCTTTTGATCCGTGGGCGGTATATACCCTGACGCCTGTCTGCGTGAGCGTGACAAGGCTGCCTTCTATCGGCAGACCATGATCCTTCCGCGTCTTCATTTCCGCCATGAATTCACCAAGCCGCAGGGAAGGCCTTGCCATATCGCTTGTCTTTACCATATTTATGAACGAGCCCAGGCTCCTCAGCTCCCGTATCTTCAAGATTTTGTTGTCGGCGTACGCCTTTAAGATATATCTGAAAAGCCCGGAATTTTTTACAAAGTTCATCAGGATAGAATGGACCGATCTCGCGGAGGAATCGGTAAGCAATTTTTGTATACAATCGGCCGCGCGCATTATCTTATCGGGTCTTTCCATCTTTACGGCGCTGTCCGATGATGAAAAATACCTCAAAAATTCCTCTAGAAACGTAACACCTCCGCCGGGAGATTCAGTTTTTCGGCTATTTACATGTCTTAAGAATCTTAATATATCCGCATGAGATAGCTCGAAATAATCGCTGGTGAGCACCCTGTACAGCGCCAGATCTTTCTCTTCGCTCTCTTTGCCTTCGATATGCGCGAGAGCCAGGACATCTAAGAGCTGTTTTACGCGGCGCTCTCCGCTTATATCCTCTTTTCCGTCTGTAGCGTAAGGAATCCCTGCGCTTAAGAAGGCATCTATGATCTTCAGTATATCATTTC
>JAUYDB010000004.1 GCA_030691985.1 Candidatus Omnitrophota bacterium
CTATACTGTTCTGTGACCGTTTTGACTTCTTTGGTCATGTGCTCCATCAGCGCCGTTGTATGCCTCTTAAATTCATCCTTTAATTCTACTATCACGTCCTTCTTTGAATTGTTTTTATCTGCCTTCTTCTTCACTCTATGATTCCTCCGATTTGCGAACGTAAATATACCATAATCGATAATTCGAGTAAAGGATATTTTTTTATGCCCTCCTTTATCATGCGTCCAATGTCGTTAACCAATCCGCGGCGGGGGTTATAAAAATACCATGCGCGGTTTTTGTGCGGATTGCGGTCTGGACAAGCTGAAGGGATTCTCTTGGTTTCAATTTTTTATGAAAATAAAGAAGGCCTTTAGAGAGATTTTCATCCGACGTTTTCACCTCGATTAAAAGGTCGATTTTCCTGTCTATCTCGATAAGAAAATCGACCTCTCTTTTCTCTTTATCTCTAACATAGCAAAGCTTAACATCCTTACCCTTTGCGTCTTCCAAAAAGTGAAGCCATTTCCTCAAAGACACGGCTATAATGTTTTCCAGCTTTGCGCCGGAATCTCCCGTTACAGCGCCCGTATCATAAAAATAAATTTTGGGTCCTTTAAGTATAGCCCGCGCTAAATTGCGGTGGTATGGAGTAACCACAAATAGGACATACATATGCTCAAGTATTTGTATCCAATGTTTGACGGTATTAGGAGATACCTGGAGGTCTTCGGCTAAAGAATAGTAAGAGATCCGCGAACCCACACGGTCGCGCAGGAGATCAACCAGGAGAAAAAGGGTCGAAACATTTTTTATCGGTTCTAAATCCTGGATATCCTCCCGAATGATTCTCTCAAGGTGCTGTTTTCTCCATCTTTTAGAGAACTCTTCCGACTGGCTGAAGAATGGCTCGGGAAACCCTCCTAAGACCATGAGATGCTCTAATGTCTGCCGCGGAGGCAATTGAACGTTTAACTCCCTGACCGATAGCGGGTACAGGCGGTGTGAAAAATACCGGCCGGCCAAAGAGTCTCCGCCGCGCCGGTAAAGATCAAGGCGGGCGCTGCCCGTGATTAAAATCCTGGGCGGTATTCCTTCCGTATCATACACTCCTTTGATGCGGGATTTCCAATTTTTAAGCTTATGGAACTCGTCTAAAATGAGGAGTTGGGCCTTCCTATTCCATTCCTGTCTTAGCATAACCTTACGGTCTTTCCCTGAGTCCCAGTTTAAATATTCTAAACCAGCCCAGGCCGTGGAGAGGGATTTTGCCAAAGTGGTCTTCCCCACCTGTCTTGGCCCGGTAAGGATTACCATTTTTTTATCCAGATCTTTTATTAAAATGCGCTTTTGCAGCCGTTCCATGGTATGACTATTATACATCAAACTGCATTTTAGTCAATACTAAATCGCAGTTGAAATCGTAGTTGAATTGCAGTTGAATAAATGGGGACAGTCCCAATCAACGCTTCATAGATGCTTTTGGGACAGTCCCCATTTATTCAACCACAGTTCCGATTCTTTACTGCCTCTATACGCGAGGCAGGGTGAAGGAGAATCTTGTCCAGCCGCCGGGTTCGCTCTCGGCCTTGATCCTGCCGTCGTGCTTCTCGATTATGAGCCTGGCAATATACATGTCCGGGCCCGGCATTGATCCTTCGGCCATTTGGCTTTGCTCAGGGCCGAATCCTGAGCTTTTGTCGAAGGATTCCTGCGGTTTAACACGGGAGAATCCGCTAAACCTCTCAAATACTTCCCCTATGGATTCTTTGCGTATACCCTCGCCGGTGTCCGAAACAGAGAGCTCGACTCCGTCTTTTAGCTCCCTGACCGATACCGAAATAGAGCCCTTCTCGGTGGCCATCAGGCTATTCTCTATCAGTATGTCGAGAACTTCCTTGATCTTATCCTTATCGGCGCGTATGGCCATGGCAGATTTCGGAAAATCAAGTTTCAGGCCCAGCCCCTTGGCTCTTACCTTCGGCTCGAAAATGAATATGGACCCTTTTATGATATCCCTTAAATCCTTAATCTCCATCTTGAATTCCAAAGCGCCGGTCTCTAATTTAGACGCGTAGATATCCTTCTCCATACTCTTTATCATGCCGTCAGCTCGGGGCCGCAGAAGTTCAAGGGCTCTCTTGAGCTTCTCATCGTGAGCCCTGTCCGCTTCCTGTCGCGCCGCCTCTATGGCCTTTGTTATATCGAATAGCCCCGCATGAAGCTCCAACATGAGAGAGAGGACGCCTGCGCTTGCTTTTTCGAACTTCCGCTCGGTTATCATGCGCCCGGCCTTCTCCTGTTCCAGCGTCTTTATGGAAATGGTCATATGCTTCAGGCTCTCGGCCATCCCGTTCAAGGCCGCACCCAGCTCTTCCATCTCATCACCCGTCTTTATGTTGACCCTGTGGTCGAGTATCCCGTCGCCGATATACTTCATGCCTTCAATCAGGCCTTTTATGGGGCCGGTAAACGTCCTTTTGAAGGCGAGTCCGGCGAAGACCAGGACCGCAAGAGCGAGAATAACCGAAAATTGCGCCATCCTGGCGGCAAGGATATTTAATGGCCCGCACAGCTCACGGCTATTTTCTGACACGACCACATATAAACCGGCGCCCCCGATTGAGATGAGAGGGTGCCGGACAGGCGAAAACGCGACAGCCGTCTTCCCTGCCGCCATATACACCGTATCTATAACCGACCAGCCCTTTTTATTATTTAACAGCCGCTGCAGCTCATCATATTCGCAAAATTTATTGCTGAACGGTTTTACCCCGGGATAGAATACCAAATAACCTCTGCCGTCTATGAGAGCGGCCCTTACGTTCTTCCCGAACGTGACACCTTCCAGCGGCTTGGAAAACCCCGAGATATCCACAAATGCCCTATATACGCCTATGGCGGCGTCCTTACCATCCTCGATGACGGCCACCATCGGGAAAACCCATCTGCCTGTTGGCTCGCCAATCCCTTGACTCCTCATTGAAGGAGCGGAACTTGCTCGGGATTGATCCTGAGCTTTTGCCGAAGTATCAAATACGGCGTCTTCCAGGAATATCTTGCCCTTCGATTCCGCGAACGCCTTCTGCCACCAATCATCGTCTCCGTAATAGAAACTGCGCGGCCGGTACGACGCCCCCGCCAGGCCGCCGTATCTGTCCGTTGCCAGCGCGTTAGGGAAATCGGGGGACACAATACCTATTTCTCCCTTGTC
>JAUYDB010000059.1 GCA_030691985.1 Candidatus Omnitrophota bacterium
TTTTCGGGGAGTTCGGCCCTGAGGTGAAGCGCGCGGCCGAACTCTTTCTCTCCGACAATCTGGTTCATATCATCGCCTCGGACGCTGACGACCCGTCCGACCGGCCGCCGAAGCTCAGCCGGGCCGTGAAGGAAGCCGCGAAAATCGTGGGGAAGGAAAAAGCGGAGGCCATGGTCACATCCATCCCGGAGGCGATTCTCGATAACAAGTCCATCGAAGAATGGGGAGAGCCGGTGAATCCGGAAAAAGAACATAAGAAATGGACCATCCGGCTTCCCTGGAGAGAAAAATAAGAGCGAAAAACCTGAGCGTTGAAGAGTTATAAATCGCTGATGGCCAAGGAACGCTTCCTATTGGAAAGAAGCTTCATTGGATTATCAGGCAGCAGAAATATTGCATAACGGAAAATCAAAGACTCGAACGCGCTTGAACCCCAAAATTGCCGATAGAGCCTGTCATCGCGAGGAGCGAAGCGACGCGGCTAATCCCCCCTTCTCCCCCCTTTAGTAAAGGGGGGAAAGCGAGCCCCCCCCTTTTCTAAAGGGGGGTGTGGGGGGATTATAATTGCCACGCTCCCTTCGATCGCTCTTAATGACAAGAAAATCAGCGATTTCCCATTTCTATCGGCAATTTCGGGTTGAACGCGCTCAAGGATGTCGTGGCGTTGGACTCGGACGTTTGGGAAATAAGCTCCTGTTTCTTGAAATAGATACCTATTTCCCTAATTCGTAGTTAAAGGGTCCCATAGAGGCGATCCTCGAAGGGAGGGGAGGGAACCGTGAAATGCCCCCAGTGCGGTAGCTCTGAAATCTTTCGGGTCCACGCGCGACGTTTTGAAATCATCCCGCGAAAGCTCCTCGGCATCAGGTTTTATTCCTGCTCGGACTGCGATTGGCGCGGCACTGGCCTACCCAAAAAAGCAATATTTCAAAGGATCGCGGTTTTTGTCCTTAAAGTCGGACTGGCGGCCCTCGCCGTTTTTCTCGCGCTATATCTTTATCGTATGATTAGGTGATGCATAGAAAGGGGTACACGTACCGAATTCAAGAGAATTCTAGTACATGTACCCCTTTCTTGATACATGTACCCGTCTTCCCTACTCTTGGAAGGAGAGGCGGCGAGAAAATAAGCTAGATCGAACGTCCTATATCATGAGAGGCAATTCGAATTCTATCGAATTTTTTTATGATAAAGGATTTTATAAGACAATTAACTCACGAAGACCGAGTCCGTTGTCGTATCGAGATTAAGAAGGGGAAGATCGCGGACTTCATGGTTCAATATGAGATTTCATTGGCTGGCGATTGGAGGGTGGTTGTCAGGTTCGATACGTTTCATGGAATTTTACATCGGGATTTACAATATCCCGATGGGACGAGCCAAAAACAATGGCTTGCCGATACGAATTTTGACGAGGGCTTGAATTTCTCTTATAATCATATCCGAGAGAACTGGGAGAAATACCGTGCCTCTTATTTGTCAAAGCTGGATTAAAAATGAAAAAAAAGGAACTTTTTGAAAAAAATCTTCGTCTCAGCTACGAATTCGATAAATACGTGATCGAACACCTTGAGTTTTTGGCCCAGATCCCCGATCAGGCCGAGATTGTTTTTTTACCTGCAGGCGATGTCGAGCTTTGCCGGGAGAACCGGAAGATCGCGAAAGATCTCATGGCCAAAGGGGGAAAGGTCGTTTTCGCCCATATCGGGAAAATCGCTTCGCCACGATCCCGTCTTCGGAACATCCGCCTGGAAATGCTGAATGTTCAGCGAAACAGCTCACCTTCACGATAAGAATTAAATGAGATAAGGGGGACATGTACCTAATTTCCGAATTAGAAGGACATTGAGGAGCGGAACGATATCCTCTTCAAAGGTCCGATCGGAAGTTCTTGAGTTCAAGGCATCCTTTGGCAAGGATGTTATCGAGACGATTTGCCGGTGTTATTGGCGATTATATAATTGAATAACGTGATGAAGGACACGTTATTATAATATATATTGACAATATTAACACAAAGTACTATATTTTATCTGCTATGAAAAGGGATCTCTATTCGGCCCTCTTGGATTGGAAACGGTCGTCTTCCCGTAAACCACTGATCCTGAAAGGCGCTAGACAAGTCGGGAAAACCTATCTGATCAAAGAGTTCGGCCGCAACGAGTATGAATCGATAGCTTACCTGAATTTCGAGCGCGA
>JAUYDB010000075.1 GCA_030691985.1 Candidatus Omnitrophota bacterium
AGTTACATGGAAAAATATACGGAGAAATGGAAGTTCTACACGCTCTTTCTTCTGATGCTGGCCGGCATGGAAGGCGTTATCATAACAGGCGACCTGTTCAACCTATTTGTTTTTCTTGAGATTGCCTCTGTAGCCAGTTACGCCCTCGTCGCATACGGCACGGAGGCGGAGGAGCTCGAGGCCTCGTTTAAATATCTTGTGATGTCGAGCGTCGGTTCGATGTTCGTCCTTCTCGGCGTGGCCTTGATTTACGGGTATACCTCAACGCTGAACATGGCGGATATCGCCGCTACACTTGCGCAAAAAGGCCCGGGCAGGGTGATGCAGTTCGTTTCGGTTCTATTCATAATGGGGTTCGGCCTGAAGAGCGCGCTCGTTCCTTTCCACGCCTGGCTTCCGGACGCCCACCCGTCAGCGCCGGCTCCGATATCGGCTATGCTGTCCGGTGTATTGATAAAGGCCCTCGGGGTATACGCGCTCATCAGGCTATTCTATAATATGATAGGCGCCGACAAAACCATTCTCCATGTATTTATCTTTTTGGGCGCGCTCTCGATGATAGCCGGCGTCTTCCTGGCCATAGGCCAGTGGGACCTGAAGAGGCTTCTTGCTTACCACTCGATAAGCCAGATAGGGTACGTGATGCTTGGGTTCGGCATCGGGACTCCGCTCGGGATACTCGGCGGGCTCTTCCACCTCTTTAACCATTCGGTCTTCAAGTCGCTGTTGTTCCTGAACGCCGGCGCGGTGGAGTACTCGGCCGGCACGCGCGACTTGAAAAAGATGGGTGGGCTAAGGCAGCGGATGCCGGTTACCGCCGATACAAGCCTTATCGCGTCGATGTCGATAGCGGGCATTCCGCCTTTTAACGGCTTCTGGAGTAAATTTATCATAGTTCTTGCCGCCGTTCAGGCGGGCCGCATCTGGTTTGCCTTTGCCGCGATAGTCGCCAGCGTTCTTACGCTCGCTTCTTTTATGAAGGTTCAGCGTTACGCGTTTTTTGGCGCGTTGGGCGAAAGAAATAAGCTCGTGAGGGAGGCCCCTCTATCCATGCGGTTTTCGATGATCATGCTGGCCCTGATCTGCGTCGCGGGGGCGCTTCTTTTATCGGTATTATACAAACCTTTCCTCGGCGCGGCCCAGGGTGTGGTGATGGGCGGGCCGGCGAATTATGTAAAAACCGTTTTTGAGGCTATGAAATAATATGCGGTCTCGAATAGCATCGTTTATCCTCACTTACGTTGTCTGGTTGCTGCTAAGTTGGCCGCCCGACTGGCAGCATCTTGTAATAGGGGTATTTGTATCGGCCTTTGTGGCATTGCTTACAGGCGACCTGTTCCTGGCCCGGCTTGGCCTGCTCGCGGATCCAAGGCGCTTAGTCTGGGCGCTCTACTTCATACCTGTTTTTATCTGGGAATGTATCAAGGCGAATCTCGACGTCGCGTACAGGATTCTTCACCCCGGCCTTCCGATACACCCCGGCATAGTCAAGGTGAAGACGAGCCTTAAAAGCGAAATCGCGCTCACATGCCTGGCGAACTCAGTCACGCTCACGCCCGGGACCATGACCGTCGACATCGATAGCGAGAATGGTTTTTTGTATATACACTGGATAAATGTGGGGGCCACCGATGTTGAGACGGCGTCCAAAATCATAATCTCCAGATTCGAGCGGATATTGAAAGGCGTATTCGAATGAACAGGATAAAGCGGCAGCGCTATTTTTTAGGATTTATCGTTTGGTTTTTTCTATTCGCCGTGATATTAGTTCTTGATATCCCTATCCTGTTCCATTCCAAACTTCCCTTTATCGCTTTTTTCAAGCGTTGTTTCATGATTCTTCTGGCGAGCGCCTTCCTCTGCCTTTACCGGGTACTGCGCGGCCCGACCGCGGCGGACAGGATCATCGCCATAGACATACTCGGCATACTGATCGTGGGTTTTTGCGCTATTATAGTAATACCTACGGGGAGGTCGTGGTATATCGATATAGGCATAGCGTGGTCGCTTCAGAGTTTCATATCGACGCTGGCGTTAGCCAAGTATATGGAGGGGAAGGACCTCTATGAGTGACACAATAGGTTTTATATTAATAACAACAGGGCTTGTGTTTGATTTTTTCGGCTGCCTTGGATTGTTAAGGCTTCCGGATGTCTATAACCGTCTCCAGGCCGCGACAAAGTGCGTTACGTTGGGGACGTTCAGCATAATGGCGGGGGTGTTCGCGATCTTCGGGTTCACTGCCGTCGGGATAAAGGCGATCCTTTGCGGGCTTTTTCTGCTCATTACTTCGCCGACCGCCGCCCACGCGCTCTCAAGGGGCGCGTACCGTTACGGGGTCAAGCTCTGGTCAGGAAGCGTCGTCGATAAATACGGCGAGGATGTCAAGCGGAGGGAATAGGAAATAGGTATTATGTCCCACTTATGTCCAAATTAGAGCTTAATGCCCGACGGTGATTACATTTTGAGATTCGATCTTTACCTACCCCTCACCCTTGCCCTCTCCCCTAAAGGGGAGAGGGAATTCCCTCATAATTT
>JAUYDB010000122.1 GCA_030691985.1 Candidatus Omnitrophota bacterium
GAAAAGGGGACAGGCATATTTTTCCAATAGCAAAAAAAGATTCTGGTTGACAATACCGGCGCGGCATGCTATGATTTAACGCCTCTATTAAAGAGGTATTTTTTATCCTCCTTCGTATTCAACAAGCAATAGACAGTATACTTCGGAGAGATAATCTCGCCGAAGCATTGAGTCTACTAAGCAACGATTGCGAAGGCGGATATACTCAAGCGGCGCATATTTTTACGTGTTGAAAGACAGTATGAAAACATATATAGCGAAGGAAAAAGACATACAGAAGGCCTGGCATATAGTGGATGCCAAGGATAAGATTCTCGGCAGGCTCGCGGCTAAAGTCGCAAGCGTCCTGATGGGCAAGGATAAGGTCATCTACTCGCCGCATCAGGATACGGGTGACGAGGTTATCGTTATAAACGCGAGCAAGGTCAAAACGACCGGCAAGAAGCTCCTCGCGAAAGTATACAAGAGATACTCCGCGTATCCGGGCGGCCTCAATATCGAGACCTTGGAGACGGTTTTAAAGAAGAGGCCGGAATATGTCATAATGCACGCGGTCAAAGGTATGCTGCCCAAGAATAAGCTAGGAGCGAAGCTCTTAAAGAAGCTCAGGGTTTATAAGGATGAGGCGCATCCGCATGCCGCGCAGCAGCCCAAGGCGCTCAATATAATAACCTGATTTTAAGGAAGGTAGAGATGTCTGATAAAGTTCAGTATATGGCTACAGGAAGGCGCAAAAACTCCGTTGCGCGTGTAAGGATCATGGCCGGTGAAGGCAGGGTTACTGTAAACGCAAGGGCGTTTAACGCGTATTTCCCGCGGGAGTGCAACCGCCTCATAATAATGCAGCCGCTCGAGCTTGTAAAACTTGATAAAAAAATAGACGTTTTTGCGAGTGTGAGTGGCGGGGGCTTGAGTGGTCAGGCAGGCGCTATAAAGCATGGCATGGCCAGGGCGCTCGTCAAGATGGACGCGGGCCATAAGGCAGCCATAAAAAAGGCAGGTTTTTTAACGCGCGATGCCAGGATGAGGGAGCGTAAGAAATACGGGAGGAGGAGGGCCAGGAGGAGGTTCCAGTTTACTAAGAGATAAAAAAACGGGGTCATGATCCCCCGACGAATATTTAAAACCTATCGTGCCATCTTCCGACGACGATTTTAGTTGACACGATAGGTTTTTTGTTTTAATATAGCCCTATGTTTCCGACGACATCATAATATAAGGAGACTTAGAAGATGCTCAAAGTAGGCGTGGTTGGCGCTACGGGTTACGCCGGAGAAGAGATCATCAAGATCCTCATGCGGCATAAGGACGTCTGTATTGCCGCGCTTTCGGCGGTCATAGATAAAGAGGCGCCGATATCGGACATATTTCCGGCCTTCAAGGGAAAATTAGACCTCATTTGCAAAAAGCCGGACCCTGAAGAGATGTCCAAGAATGTCGAGCTTGTCTTTTTGGCGCTTCCCCACAAAATATCAATGGAAGTGGCGCCGGCATTCTTAAGGGCGAATAAGCTTGTCATAGACCTGAGCGCCGATTATAGATTGAATGCCGATGTCTATAAGGTATGGTACGGCGCCGAGCATAAGGATAAGGCAAATCTTCCGACGGCGGTTTACGGTCTTCCCGAATTGTATTACGACAAAGTGAAGAAAGCGAGGTTAGTGGCGAACCCCGGCTGTTATCCGACGAGCGTTATACTAGGAATCGCGCCTGTGTTAAAAGATAAAGCGGTGGACATAAATTATATTATCGCCGATTCGAAGAGCGGCGCCACAGGCGCCGGAAGGAAGCCGGATCTGGCGCTGTCGTTTGGCGAAGTTAACGAAAACCTGAAGGCATATAAGGCGAATGAACATCAGCATAAACCGGAGATAACGAGGATATTGTCCGAGGTGGCCGCAATACCGATCGACATAGTCTTTGTACCGCACCTGATCCCGATGAACAGGGGCATACTTTCTACGATCTATATGAAACTTAATAAGAAGATGGACGTAAAAGCGGTGCTGAATATATATAATAATTTCTACAAGGCAAAACCGTTTATAAGAATCGCGGATGAGGGCAAGCTCCCTCAGGTAAGAGATGTCGCATTTACGAACTATTGCGGCATCGGCGTGAAAGTCACAGGTGACACTTTAATAGTCGTCTCGTGTATTGACAATCTCACCAAGGGGGCGGCGGGCCAAGCGGTGCAGAATATGAACATTATGGCCGGCTTCGATGAGACGGAAGCGCTTATTTAGCGTATAGCGGATAGCAGTAGTCATGCGGCACTTTTTAGCGTTTAGCATATAGCGTATAGGAAAAATAAAAACTATACGCTAAACGCTATCCGCTATACGCTGAACTTGCTGCCTAACTCAACTAAACGCTATACGCTAATAAAGGGAGTTTATGATAGTCATAAAGGGAGGAATTACGGCCGCGAAAGGGTTTTTGGCAAACGGCGTTAAGGCTGGAATCAAAAAGTCCGGCAGGAAAGATCTGGCGCTTCTATATTCGGAGGCGCCGGCAGTGGCCGCGGGCGCCTTTACGACGAACAGGTTTCAGGCGTCGCCCATAAAGGTATCGAAACTGCACCTTAAGAATAAAACGCACCGCGCGATTATTATCAATAGCGGAAACGCGAATTGCGCGGCCGGGAGATCCGGAGACAGAAACGCTGTTCTGATGACGGAATACGCGGCGAAGGCTCT
>JAUYDB010000258.1 GCA_030691985.1 Candidatus Omnitrophota bacterium
ACTATTATGACCGTTATATCCACAGCTGCTGTAAAGCCTAATATACCAAGACCAAAAGGATTATTCCTTGAAAAACAAAATTAGGCGAAGCCCCCTGGCCATATAGCCAAAAGCGGCTTGTGCTGCTACGCGCGACAGGACCCATCCTGTTATGAAAGGCCCTGGCCTTGTGTCCATAAGAGAATCGGGGCTTAAAAAATTTCAGGCGAAGCGACAGGACCCGCAAAAATTTATTGTGGTGAATTATTACAGTTGAGGATTGAGCTATTAGCGGCTTCCTAACACATTGCTTAACATATAGCATGGATAAATTCTACATTACGACCCCGCTCTATTACGTAAATTCCAAGCCCCACATAGGCCATTCTTATACGCAGGTTGCCTGTGATGTGGCGGCGCGTTTCATGCGCTTATGCGGACGCGACGTATTCTTTATGACCGGAACCGATGAGCACGGGGAGAAGATTGAGAAGGCGACGATAGAGCGCGGTTTTAAAGAGGGCCGGGAGAAGGATTTTGTCGATGAGATCGTTCCCGCGTTCAAAGGGCTTTGGGATAATCTCGACATAAGGTACGATCATTTTATAAGGACTACGGATGATTATCACGTAAAGGCCGTTCAAGCCGTCCTTGATAGATTATATAAAGCAGGAAAGATTTACAAAAAGATATATAAGGGATGGTTCTGCACGCCCTGCGAAACGTTCTGGCCCGAGGCCCAGAACGCCGACGGCATATGCCCTGATTGCAAAAGGCCTCTCGAGAGGCTGGATGAAGCGAATTATTTTTTGAGGATATCCGAATATCAGCAATGGCTCATCGACTACATAAAGCTAAACGCGGATTTCATACAGCCGGACTTCAGGAAGAATGAGGTGCTCGGTTTTCTGGCGGAGCCGCTTCTTGACCTGTGCATATCGAGGCCGAAAAGCCGGATGGCCTGGGGGATAGAGGTCCCGTTCGATAATGATTATGTGACGTACGTCTGGTTCGACGCTCTTTTGAATTACATATCCGGCGCCGGTTACCCCCATGACATGGCGCGATTCGAAAAATACTGGCCTGCGGATTTTCAGGTTATAGGCAAAGACATTTTACGCCATCACGCGGTATATTGGGCGATAATATTGAAAATGCTCGATCTGAGCGCGCCAAAGACAATATTCGCGCACGGATGGTGGGTGATAAAGGGCGAGAAGATGTCAAAGTCAAAGGGGAACGCCATAGACCCTCTCGACCTCGTAACCCGCTACGGGGTCGATCCTTACCGTTATTTCCTCATGCGTGAAGTGCAGTTTGGCATGGACGGCGTATTCAGCGAAGAGGCGCTCATAACCCGTTATAACAGCGACCTCGCCAATGACCTGGGCAATCTCTTGAGCCGCACGCTTACAATGGTTGAGAAGTATTTTGGGGGTGAAGCGCCGGCAGTAAAACCACCCGGCCACAAGGCAGCAGGGCCGCAGGGAAAAGAATTGCAGGATAAGGCCCTTGAGCTGTCAGAGGAGCTGGAAAGGTCGATTCCGCGGTTTGATTTTGTGAACGCGCTGACAAAAATATGGAAGGTCATAAATATAGCAAATAAATACATAGAAGACTCAAAGCCGTGGACGCTCGCGAAAGAAGGCCGGAGAGACGAGCTTTCAGCCGTTATATATACGCTCGTTGAGGTTTTGAGGATAAATGCGATCGCTGTATATCCGTTCATGCCCGCTACGGCCGGAACAATTTGGTCCCAGCTCGGCATGAAAGGAAAGATA
>JAUYDB010000007.1 GCA_030691985.1 Candidatus Omnitrophota bacterium
AAATTGGCTCCCCCGAGAGGACTCGAACCTCTGACACTCTGGTTACGATCTGACTCCGATTACTCGGAGAGTCGGACTATACCATTACCATAGCCTGTAGCGGCTTTAGGTAGCGAGTCTCTAGTCTCTGCACCTTCCCCGAAATATTCGAGGCTTGGCTCAGGATTGACCCGGATTATTTACCGGGCTTTCCCTGAATTTACCCGCTTTTTCATCCCGCGGTTTCCCGCGGGAGCTGCTAACCTGTAACAGCCAGATGCTCTACCGACTGAGCTACAGGGGAGTGACAATATTCAAAGAGCTAAATTCACAGAAATTGTATCATACCGTTACATATTATGCAAGCATGGCGCTTTTATTTTCTTTTATTTTTTTTCTTGCCTCATTACTACTTAAGGTATATACTTTAAAGCAACAAAGGTTCTGACATGGTTTGATTTGCCGCATTTTGCGATATATAGCTCTATGCTGCAAGCGCGGAGGTGGTAAGGTGGGCGCGAAGAAAATATTGATAATAGATGATGAAGGGGATTTTTGCGAACTCATCAAGGCAAACCTCGAACTGAGGGGGAGTTTTGAGGTATTTATAGCCATAAACGGGAAAGAAGGCATCGATATCGCCAGGAGAGTCAAGCCAGATATAGTCTTATTGGATATCCGCATGCCGGAGATGAACGGCTTTGAGGTGTTGAAAAGATTAAAAAGAGATAATGCCACAGTAGCCATCCCCGTCATAATGCTGAGCGCGCTGGTAGACGAAGAATCCAAGTTAATGGCAGCGCAGTTATTTAACGAGCTATACATAACAAAGCCCGTAAAATTTGAAGACCTGGAAAACAGCATAGGAGAGGTTCTGAAGAGAAGGGATTTGAGTAAACCGCTTTAGGTATTTTTGTCTTCCGGCCGAAAAAACAGGGACAGTCCCAATCAACGCAAAAAGAGGTAACAGTTCAGTTCTATAAGAAAATGGGGTCTGACCCAGCGCGTCTGTTGCTAATTGAATGGGTCTGACCCCATTTTTTGGCATAGCAAGCTATCTATAAAAAGGGGTCAGACCCATTCACCGCATAATAGACGCGTTGGGTCAGACCCCTTTTTATCACCGTCTCTTAAAACTCTGATCTATTACAAAAAGAGGCGCTTTTGGGACAGTCCCTGTTTTTTCCTTTTGGTCAGTCCCTATTTTTCTACTTTGCTAAAAGATATTGATTAGGCTGGAATAAGGACATATAATAGGTTTGTTATGCCGGACAAAAACGATTTAGGAATAGACTGGGGGCAGGTCAAAGGGTTGCTTTTGAAATCGGAAAAGATCCCGTCAAAATCTAAAAACAGGATCATGACATGCGTCAAGGCATGCCTCAAAGAGGCGGTTTCGCTTGCCGATCCTAAACATATCGCGCTTGAAAAGAGTATCCTGAATAACAAATCGGGGTCGATAGAATTGGAAGGGGCTGTTACATTATCAAGCGGCTACCTCTATTCCAACCTGAAAGGCGCAACGCATGTTAATATATTACTCGTCACGCTGGGAAAGGATCTTGAAGACGCGGCAAGTAAGTGGATGAAAGACGGCGACGAACTGCGCGGTTATCTCCTGGACAGGATCGGATCTCTTGCGGTAGAGGCGCTCGCCGAAAAAATAGAAGGCCGTCTTCGTGAAAAATACGGCCATGATAATCGCAGCGTATCGATGCGTTTCAGTCCGGGATATTGCGACTGGCCTATCGAAGAACAGTTTGAGCTCGCGAAAGCCGCCGATTTTTCCTCAATAGGCGTAACGCTTACAAAAGACTGCGTTATGGTCCCCCGGAAATCCATTTCGGCTGTGGTAGGCATAGGCCCAAAAGGCCTATTTTTAAAAAAACGGCCGCAGTGCGCTATCTGTGATATGTCGGATTGTGCTTACAGGAGAGGCCCTGTTTAGGCGGGTTTGGCTGAACTTCCCTGCGGCTGATTGGCGGCCTCTTTCTTAAGCAGCTCTTCCCAGTTTTTATCAGTTTCTGCCTGTATCTCGTCTAAGAGCGGTTTGTTCTCCGGCTTCATCAGGTGCCTGAACCTCCCCTGAAGTTTTATCAGTTCCACCACAGCCTTTTTCTCTTTCGGCTTGTACGTAATCCGATAGCTGCCATCAACAACCTCATAAAGCGGCCAGACACAGGTATCCGCGGCAATACGGCCCACCTCGCAGGTGAGTTCCGGATCATACGACCAGCCGAGTCTGCACGGCTGCAAGACGTTTATGAATTTTGGCCCTTCTATCAAAAGCGCCTTCTCGACCTTTGATGTCAGGTCGCGCCAGTTGCCCGCGATGGACTGGGCAGCGTAAGGTATCCTGTGGGCAATCATTATCTCCGTAAGGGGTTTGCGGAGCCGCCCTTTCCCCTTCTTCACTTTGCCTACAGGCTCCGTCGTCGTGTCCGCGCCTCTCGGAGTGGCGCCTGAACGCTGACAGCCAGTGTTCATATAAGCTTCGTTGTTATAGCAGACGTATAGAATGTTATGGCCGCGTTCCGCCGCGCCTGATAACGACTGCAGGCCTATATCGTATGTGCCGCCATCGCCGCCGAACGCTATGAAGTTAACCTTCTTATCGTACTTTCCCTGCCGCACCCATGACTTGTACAAGGCCTCGACACCGCTTATGGTGGCGGCGGCGTTCTCGAAAGCGCTGTGCACGAACGGGACGTTCCATGCGGTATAAGGGAATATCGTGGAAACGACTTCGAGGCAGCCCGTCGCGTTCGCGACGACGGTATTTGGCCCCGCGGCCATCAGGACTTGACGCGCTATCATGGTCGCGCCGCATCCGGCGCACGCCCTGTGGCCTCCGGTGAATAAAGGCTGTTGTTTCGCGAGGTCTTTAAGATTTGCCATGTTGCGCCAATATAAATGGAAACTTCATTCTCTTACGCCCAGATAATTTACTTTATCGATCGATTTGCCTTTTATGGAACCGGACAGATCGTTGAATACGGCCCTTATATCGTCAAGCCTTATCTCGCGGCCGCCGAGTCCATATATGTAATTCAATAATATTTTATCAGATGAATCCGAAGCATCAAATAAAGCCGCTTTTACCTCGAGGCAAAGAGGCCCCTCATGGCCATTCATAGCATCGGACCTGTCCATGACGGCAATGGCCTTCACGCCTTTCAGCGCCCCCGCCATCTCCTCTTTCGGAAAAGGCCTGAATAGGCGCGGCTTTAGAAGGCCTGCCCTGATACCGTTTTCCCTCAACTCATCTATAACAACCTTTGTCGTGCCGGCCGTCGAACCCATAGCCACAATAGCCAATTCGGCATCGGCCATTCTGTACTCCTCAAACAGATTATACGCCCTGCCGGCAAGGACGGCGAACTGCCCGGCAACGCCGGTTATGATATCCTTTGACTTCCTCATGGCCTCTACCTGCTGCCGCTTATGTTCAAAGTAGTAGTCCTGCAGGTCTATCGCGCCGACCGTGATGGGTTTGTCAAAATTAAGCAGATAGTATTCCGGTTTATAGGAACCGATGAATTTCTGGACAGCATCGTCATCAAGCATCTCTATGCGTTCCATGCCGTGGCTTATGATAAAACCGTCGGTGGTGACCACGACAGGAAGCCTTGCCGCCTCGGCTATCCTGACAGCCTGTATCATGTTATCGTAGGCCTCTTGAGAGTTTTCTGAGAATAGCTGGATCCATCCCGAATCTCTGACCATCATCGTATCAGAATGGTCACAGTGTATGTTTATAGGGCTTGAGAGGGCGCGGTTCACGTCTGCCATGACTATCGGAAGCCTTAGGCCCGCCGCTATATAAAGCATCTCCGCCATGAGCGCGAGCCCCTGGCTTGAGGTGGCGGTCATCGTCCTCCCGCCCGCAGCGCTTGAACCTATGCATGCGGACATCGCGGAATGCTCGCTCTCGACAGGAACAAATTCAGTGTCGACAACGCCGTCCGCGACGTAACCGGCGAATATCTGGACGATTTCGGTCGCGGGCGTTATCGGATACGCGGCAACCACGTCAGGATTGATCTGACGCATCGCCTCAGCCATCGCTTCATTGCCTGTTCTTGCGACTATATTGCTCGATTTAGCCATTTGGTGACTCGAACGATAAGTTTAGCGTATAGCGTTTATTTACTCTCTTTCGCCTTCGCCTCTTTTTCCGGAACCATCACTATCGCCTTGCCCTTCACCGGACATTCGTGCGCGCATATACCGCAGCCTTTGCAGTAATCATAATCGAACCCCGCGACTTTGCCGTCTTTGATTATAACGGCGTTATCGGGGCAATAGACCCAGCAGGTCAGACAGTTTATGCACTTATCCGTCAAGAGGACAGGGCGCTTGCTTCTCCAGTCGCCTGTCTTAAAATTTCTGGCGGTGCCGCCGCCTATTATCAGGCCGCCTTCCGGCAGTTCCTTCCAACCCGGTTTGGTTTGTTTATTAGAGCTAATCATTTTACCTCATTATAAGCGCGCTCTATCGCCTTTATGTTTCCTTCTATAACTTCCGGTTTTGACCTGAACTTCTTCTCTAACTTCTTTTTTGTATCTTCCATCATCTCTTTAAAGTCGAGTAACCCTGTGGCTTTTATGAGCGCGCCGAGCATGGGCATATTGGGAATATTTCTTCCTATGGTATCTACGGATATCCTCGAGGCGTCCACTGTGAATACCTTCGTCGGGCCTGCTACGTTAAGGTCCTTCCTTATATCGGCTGCGGCCTTATCGGTATTCACTATCATTACGCCGCTGTCAGAAATTCCTTCGGTAACATTTACCGTATCTATCAAAGTCGGGTCCAGCACAACCACTACATCCGGATTTATAACGCCGGAATGGAGCAATATCGGTTTTGAGGAGAGGCGGTTAAAAGCGGCTACGGGCGCGCCCATGCGTTCAGGCCCGTATTCGGGGAATGCCTGTATGAATTTACCCTGTGAAAGCGCAGCATCCGCAAATAAAAGGGCGGACGTCTTTGCTCCCTGGACGCCCCTGCCATGCCAGCGATTTTCCGTTACATCTTTCATTTTAACCCGTATTGAATTATGCGATATTGTTCAAACAACGCTTATTT
>JAUYDB010000155.1 GCA_030691985.1 Candidatus Omnitrophota bacterium
GAGCGACTGAAAGGAGCGAAGCAATCTTATACTTCTCGTCGGAGATTGCTTCGGCACTTCGTGCCTCGCAATGACGCAATACCCATAATTTCAATTTTTTCACACCTTCTCAGTCGTATAAGTATTCGTCATGTCTTGAGGAGGGCTTTAGCCATGTACCATTCACTTCGCTCAGGTACATGGCACAGCCCGACGAAGAATCTAAAAGATTAGATCCTTCACCCCCTCGGGGTTCAGGATGACAAACTCGTCGAGGTTCTTGAAACACTGAGCTATTGCTAATAATTATTGACGAGAAAATAATTTTGACATTCCAAAACTTGTCATGCCCGCGAAAGCGGGCATCCAAACATTTAGTTCGTCTGGATTCCCGCTGGAGTTTACCCCCGCGACAGCGGGGGCGGGAATGACAGTGAAACTAATTTGGACAGCAATGATAATATATTGTGAGTTATGACGAGCGTCTATATTGAGAACGGGCGGGTGATTCTGGAAGATCGAATCGTGGACAACGCCACGATCAAGATAAATGGGGGCAGGATCTTAGGCGTCGGCAGATGGCCGCAATTTAAAAAGAGATTGCCTGCCTATCGGCCCTCGGCTTCGCCGAGAGGCGAGCAAGGCCGATGGCTTCGCCCCCCTCGCTTCGCTCGGGGTTCTCGCAATGACGAAATAAAAATTATCGATGCGAAAGGATGCTTCGTTTCACCAGGATTTATAGACTGTCATATTCACGGTGAGCCCGAAAAGATATTTTTTAATGAAGCGCGGCACGGTATGACGGCATTTGTGGCGGCCGAGTCCTGCGCGCCGTTAAAGTATATTTATAAAAGGGCCAAAAATTTAAAAGAGTTTATCAGGACGCATCCTTTTGGGCCCAATCTTCTTGGCCTGCGCCTAGAAGGGCCGTATATAAGCAAAGCGAAAGCAGGCGCTCAAGACACCGCCCACATAAAAAAGCCCGACGCAAAAGAACTTTCTTCTGTAATCGATAAGTGCGGGGGCTTTTTGAAGATAATGACGATAGCGCCTGAATTAAAAGACGCTATTCCGCTCATAAGATTATTGCGCAAGCATAAAATAATAGCCTCTGTTGGCCATTCAGACGCGACCTATGAGCGCGCGGTTGGAGGAATCGACGCCGGCATAGCGCATTGCACGCACATATTTAACGCGATGAGCCCTCTCGATAGACGCGATCCGGGCGTTGTCG
>JAUYDB010000168.1 GCA_030691985.1 Candidatus Omnitrophota bacterium
GTTATAATCGCAAGGGATAGGAATGAAGGAAATACGTAGGTCGGCAGTTTAGTGGACGACGCGGTAAAGAAGATGAATATTACGAAAAACCATATCAGGATGAAGAGTAGAGAGAAGCCGTCATTGCGAGGGAGCTCCGAAGGAGCGACCGAAGCAATCTCTTTATAGAAGAGAGATTGCTTCGGGCTTCGCCCTCGCAATGACGAGCTGAGAACTTCTGGTAATTGAGCTGTTGCTTTTTGAACTTTTTTAAACGCGTGCCAGAGGCCGAACGGCAGGAATACGCTCCACGGAAAATATCCTCCCAGGATTATCGGGATATTGTAATAAATCTGGGACCCTATCTTGTGTTCCGACTCCATAAACCGCGTGACATTATGAAATCCAAAGAATACGTCTATGAACTCTTTACCGTGCAGCTTATATATTAATAAATACCACGGCGCCACGACAGCCAGAAAGGCCAGCGCGCACCAGAATAACGGTATCTTCTTCAAAATTTTAAACCCCTTTAGAAACGCCAAATATATGGTTATTACCGCGAGCGGCAAAACCAAAAAAACCGGTCCTTTGGTCAGCGTCGCGAACCCAAAAGCGGCTGATGATAAGACATAAAAGCGAGCCTTATCCTTCAGATGGCCGCACAGGAAGAAAAGCGCGCCGCACAGCAGGAAGGTAAATAAGACCATGTCGGTTACGCATGCCCGTGACAGGATGACATATTCCACATTCGTCGCCAGCATCAGACAGGCGAGAAAACCCGTCCTGGGATTAAAAATAATGCTGCCGAGAAGATACATGGCAAGAACGCCGATAAGCGCGAATACCGCCGATGGAAATCTTGCGGCGAATTCGTTTACGCCGAATATCCGGTAAGACAGCTCGACGAGCCAGTAGAAGAATACCGGTTTTTCGAACTGGGGGCGGCCGTAAAGATATGGGGTGGCCCATTCTCCCCTGTCAAGCATCTCTTTCGCGGTTTGGGCGTAGAATGTCTCGTCCGGATCCGTCAATGCCATGCCGCCCAGGCGAAAGAAGAACAGATACCCGCATAACAGGATAATTATTAATATTGGAAGAAGAGGCCTTTCCAGAATCTTATCCATCAAGCGATTCCCTTATGACCTGTTTTTGATATGAGATATGGATCAGTTTCGTAAGGCTTCCGGGCCTGCCCGAACCGATCTTTGCGGAATCCACTTTTGTAACGGGCAGAACCTCGGCAAGGGAATTTGTGAGAAAAACTTCGTCAGCGCTTATCATCTCTTTATATGAAACCGCCTTCTCTCTTACTTTCAACTTTAAGGCTTTCGCTATTTCAATAACCACGCCTCTGGTAATGCCGGGCAGTATGCCGCTGTCAAGGCCGGGGGTAATGACGGTATTTTTCTTCGTCAGAAATATATTGCTCGTCGCGGCCTCGGCTATCCGGCCTTTCGTATTCATAAGGATGGCTTCGTCGAAACCATCTGCTTGCGCGGAAAGCCGCGCGAGTATGTGGTTTAAAAAACTGAGCGACTTTATACGCGAAAGCGGCGAATATTCGTTCTGCCTTAAGCCGGCGACCCTGGCGCTAAGGCCGCGTTTTCGCATCCGTTCGGTGTAGTCTTCGAATTTTTTCGACATTATAACTACGGTCGGCAGCATTGGCCCTCTCTTAAAAAGGCCGACGATACCTTTCCCCCTTGTTATCTGAAGGCGTATATACGCGCCGTTAAGGGCGTTCGCCTCAAGGCATCCGTAGATGGCGTCCTTAAGGCATCGCTTCCCGTAGGGGGGGCGCATCTTAATCATCTCTAGCGAGGCGAAAAGGCGCGAGAGGTGCGCGTCTAAGCGGAAGACCCTTCCGGCATAGCAACGCATCGTCTCGAATACGCCGTCGCCGTAGAGAAATCCCCTGTCGAAGACGGATACCTTGGCGTCTTTCGTATCCACGAGCCTGCCGTTCATCCATATCTTCATGTTTTTCATATATCGTTTACCGACTGGCTGCTCCTTTCCCTCACTATTGCCTTCTCCACATTGGGGCGAGGGGGTTTTCGTGGATTCGCTTTAAACTACAATTTCCTCTCCCCTCCGGGGAGAGGATTAAGGTGAGGGGGCAATATCCCGTTCCAACTCTCTGCGTATGACATCATAAACCCCCTCAATATCATTTAGTACATCCGAATCGCTAAATCTCATTATCCTGATGCCATACTTAGCTAACGTCTTTGTCCTCGCTTCGTCTTGTGTTACGCTTTTGGCGTCATAATGCTGTCCGCCATCGGCCTCAATGCCAAACTTGTGTTCCGGAGAGTAGAAATCTATTATGTATCTACCGAATGGAAATTGTCTTCTGAACTTTACCCCATATAACTGACGATTACGTAATATCGACCAAAGCTTACGTTCGGAATCCGTTTGATTCTCTCGTAGTCTTCTAGACTTTTCTACGTTGTTTCGTTTCATTCTTCTCGCGTTGGACCTAACGCCATCCCCTCACCCTTGCCCTCTCCCCTAAAGGGGAGAGGGAATTTGGAACAACTACTTCCCATTACCCTGGCACTCCCCCCCAGCGCCAGCATCAGGCCCTTTGCTTTGTCAAGCGTCTCCTCATACTCTTTTTCAGGATCGGAATCCGCCACTATGCCGCCGCCTACCTGAAAATACGCCGTCCTGCCCTTTATTATAAATGTCCTTATGACTATCGAGGTGTCCATGCCGCCGTCAAAAGATATGTAACCTATGGCGCCGGTATACACAGACCGCCTGACCGGCTCAAGCTCGTCGATTATTTCCATTGCCCGTATCTTCGGCGCGCCTGTTATGGAACCGCCGGGGAAGGCCGCCAAAAAGCAGTCTATGGGATCGATCCCTTTCTTAAGCCTTCCCGCGACCGTTGAAACAAGGTGAAATACGTTGGCGTATTTCTCGAGGATAACGGACTCGACCACCCTTACGGAATCGTATCTGCAGATCCGCCCCAGGTCGTTCCTCTCAAGGTCAACTATCATGATATGCTCGGCCCTGTCCTTCGGGCTGGCGATAAGCTCCTTTTCCATAAGCAAATCGTCCAGGGCGTCTTTGCCGCGGGGACGCGTGCCCTTTATGGGCCTGGTCTCGACATAATCTCTCTTTTTAAGCAGGAATCTCTCCGGCGAGGAGCTTGCGATAACCGCGTCTTTAAAATCAAGATATGCCGAAAATGGCGCCGGGCTAAGCCTCCTCAGCCTCGAGTAAAGTTCAAACGGCGTCATGTCCAGCTCGGCCTCGAAACGCTGCGATAAATTCACCTGATATATGTCGCCTTTTCTGATATAGTTTTTTGCCTTTTCCACCGCCTTCATGTATGAGGCGCCGGAGAAATTGGACTTTAGCCGCGGCGAAGGAATTTCCGCAAAACCTTTCTCGCCCGGTTCAGGCCCGCCGCTTCGCGGCGAGGTCTCGCCAAAGGCGGACCCGGCGCTTGAAAATAATCTATATTTAAATTCTTCTATCCTCTCTTTTTGCCGGCGGATATTTCTGACAGGATCTGTCTCGGGAAGGCCGGAGCTCGCGATATATCGCTTCCCGCTCAGGTTATCGCATATCACCACTGTGTCATAAAAACCCAGCGCCGAGTCCGGTATCCGCAAGTCATCGGCCGGATTATCCGGCAGGTCCTCGACAAAATTCTTCAGTCCGTATCCAAAATATCCGACCGCGCCGCATGTAAAAGGAAGGCCCTCGCGATTACGGACAACCGCGTACCTTTTCAAAATTGACTTTAAGGCAAGGAACGGGTTGGCGTTAAAATTTTCCGTTCTGCCGTCCGGCCATTCAAGCGCTATGTCATCCTGCCTGCATTTGAATACGAGGAACGGATCGCAGCCCAAAAAAGAAAATCGGCCCAGTCTCTGACAGCCGCACGCGCTGTCGAGGAAGAAGCTGTACGGACGGTCTTTTATTGTTTCGAATATTATTTCTGCGCAAAGTTCGGCGGATATCTCTTCAATAACAGGCGTGATCATATGATAAAACTCTTCTCCCCCGCTATTCAGGCAAGGGCCTCTGAGAAGGCGTCGGCTAATACACGAAGGCCGGCCAGAACGTCTTCGCTCAGGGGCTCTCCAAGCGCGGTTGTCTTAGGCTGGACCGTAACCACAAAGATATTCAGGTTATCCTTGCCGGTTCTTAAAAGGTCTGTGAACAGCCTCGGCGAAGGGTTGTGTGTCGAAAAACCGACATTAGCGATATCTTCCAGCGCAAATACTTTCGCCTCTCCGGGCAAAAGCCCAAGGGAGGCGGCATCTATCAATATGACGGTATCGCAGGATGTCGCCAGTATCGGAAATATGTAATTTTCGGGAACCGTGCCGCAATCGAAGAGGCTCGCGTTCCTGATCTGTTTTGTCTTAAGAAGCTCTATAAACTTAGGGCCTAACCCATCGTCGCCGCGCAGGATATTGCCGATTCCGACTATCGCGACATGGCCATTTATCTTATCCCTGATAATTGACTTTAAATTTCGGATGCGGTCCGCCGGGGGCGGGCTTTCAGAATTTTTCAATAGTGGCCTTCCTTCTGCACTTCGCGCAAAGTATCTTAACCCTGTCCGACCTCAGGACACGGTCTTTCGCGGCCTGTATCACGTCTTCACAAAACCCCATGCCTTTCAAAGAGGACGCAAACAGGGTGGGATTGGAGAACGCTAAGGGCCCCAGCCTTTTCGCTGCCCACTCTAAGTGCGCCTTCGCGGTTATGATCGCGCCGCAGGCCTCACAAAGCGCCAGTTCTTTTTCGTCGGTGGCGGCCGTCATTGCGGCCCTGTCGAAGCCGGCAAGGTCAAATTCCGCAGTGTGTTTTATGCCCGGAGGCGTGTCGTCCCTCGTCGTGCATAAAGCGCTGCATTGTCCGCAGTAATGGCACTCGTCGAGATGCAGAATCATCTTCCTCGTTGCTCTGCCTTCGATAATGACGTCCCTGGCTTCTATCGCCCTGGCAGGGCACACCAAAGAGCAGGCGGCGCAGGCGACACAGCCTTCGTTAGAGTATTCGGGCTTGCCGCGAAACCTCTTCGCCGGCCTATGCGCCTCATAGGGAAACCCGGAAGTGTAAGGGCCTTTCAGCAAAGCCGTTATCGCCTCTTTCAGCTCTCTCAGCTTAGGATATTTCATCTCTCCAACGCCTCTAGAAAATAGGGGGACATAATCATAGCTGTCCAAATTGGCGCAATTTCCCCCTCACCTTAATCCTCTCCCCCTTCGGGGGAGAGGAAATTATGAGGGAATTCCCTCTCCCCTTTAGGGGAGAGGGCAAGGGTGAGGGGTA
>JAUYDB010000205.1 GCA_030691985.1 Candidatus Omnitrophota bacterium
GAAGGGTGGGCGGTATTGATATGGTTTTCTTTCCGGTTGAATATTCGTTGTTCAGGCTGTCTTTACCCGAAATGAAAGGGACGCCATATGCCTTGGCGATATCGTAACACCCCCATGATGCCCTGACCAGGCCGCCTAGCCGGTCAGGCTTATTGGTGTTGCCCCAGCAGAAATTATCGAGGATGGCGCATTTGGCTATATTGCCGCCTACAGACACAACCTGCCGCAACGCCTCGTCAATCACGCTTGCCGACATCCAATATGGATCGATCTTTCCGTAATCAGGATTGATGCCGCAGGACAGGATTATGCCTTTCTTTGAATCCAGTATCGGTTTTGTAATGCACGCATCTCCCGGCCCGTCCCTGTTTATGCCCTGAAGAGGTTTTATGACACTTCCGCCCTGCACCTCATGGTCGTATTGCCTGATTATCCATTCCTTCGACGCTATATTGAGATTGGCCAGAAGGTTTAAAAGGTCTTGAGTAAACCCATTCTTATTTTTTATCGTCGGCTCTTTAAATCTAGGCTTTTTCCATACGGCCTTTCTCTTGAAATCAGGCAAACCGTCATGTATGAATTTCATATCCATGTCGCAGACGGGGCTACCTTCATAGAAAAGCTTAAGGCGCCCGTTGCCGGTAAACTTTCCTATGACCGTTGCCTCGACGTTTTCCCGTTCGAATACAGCCTTTATCCTGTCGACATTTTTTGGATCTACAGCCAGCACCATCCTCTCCTGCGCCTCGGATATCCATATTTCTGTGTAGCTTAAACCCTTATATTTTAGCGGCACCTTATCTAAGTGGATCTCGGCTCCGAGCTTCTCGCCCATTTCCCCGACCGCGCTCGAGAGCCCTCCCGCTCCGCAGTCTGTTATCGCATTGTAAAGGCCCTGGTCCCTGGCCCGGAGTATCGTATCGGCCATCTTCTTTTCCTGTATGGGATTTCCTATCTGAACGGCGGATCCGGAAATCTTTTCGGACTCATGGGTGAGCTCGCCGGACGAGAATGTCGCGCCGTGGATTCCGTCCCTGCCGGTCCTGCCCCCCACCACTACCACCAGGTTGCCTTTATGTATTTTTTTAAAAGATTTATCTTTTGGCATTATCCCGACGTTTCCGCAGAATACGAGCGGATTTCCGACAAAATTTTCGTCGAACAATACCGCGCCGTTTGAGGTGGGA
>JAUYDB010000024.1 GCA_030691985.1 Candidatus Omnitrophota bacterium
TCACCCTTGCCCTCTCCCCTAAAGGGGAGAGGGGATTTTCTGGATTTAATTTTCCCGCAATAGCGGGATCCCGCCATAGGCGGGAAAACTACAATTTCCTCTCCCCTTTAGGGGAGAGGACTAAGGTGAGGGGGATAATATAAAATCGACCGCCTCGGATAAATCTTTGAAAACAAGATCTGGTTTTATCTTCCACTTATTTAAATCTTTGACGCTTGTCTTCCCTGTCAAAACTAAAACCGTCCTCATGCCGGCCTTCTTACCGGCCTCGACGTCCACTCTACTGTCCCCGATAAAGTATGCGCCGCGCGCGGCTATGCCCAGATTTCTCTCTGCCAGGCGCACCAGCCCCGTCTTCGGCTTCCTGCAACCGCAATTATCGCTATCCTGATGAATACAGTAATATGCCGATCTTATCTTTCCGCCGCTTTTCTTTATCTCTTTCAGCATCCTGCTGTTTATGGCGCGAAGCCTATTTTCCGAATAGTGCCCTTTACTGACCCCCGCCTGATTCGAGATAACTATGCAATAGTACCCCGCTCTATTCAATTTCCTTACAGCGGCCTTCGAACCCCGTATGAAATGAAAATCCTTCCATCTCGTCACGTAGTTATATTCGGTCCATCCGCCGGGATCTTTATTTATGACCCCGTCCCTGTCGATAAATATTACCCTCTTACCGGTTTTCCCCGGCTCCGGGCGCGAACGATTTGGCGTCTTCACGAATTCATATCCTCCCGCCACATCCTTGCCAGCCAATAGACAACCAGCGGCAAAAAATGCAGAATAAACCTGCTCCATGTAGTGCGAAGCAAAAATCGTATATCGATGCGGCTTACCGCATATACCGCGAAATAACCGGCTATCACAGCCAATATGGAAATCGTGATATATTTCATTACGGGGCCAAAGGCCCTTTTGCTCTTAAGCGCAAAAGTAGCTAATGCCAATATCCATATTATGTTCCATTTCTTCGGGCCGAATATCTGCTTCTGAAAGTCGTAAGCCATCGGCCCCATCTTCCACAGATTTTTAAATAACACGAAAATTACCGGAGATGACGGCATTGATACATCAGAGTTTGTGAGGCCATAACGCCATTTTACCAAAAACCACGGCGCGGATATCAATGCTATGATCATCAGGTAGGCTGCAGGCAATAAGAATATTTTTGCCGCGCCTGTCTGCCGGCGCTTCGCGGCCAGATAAGCTGAAACTATAGCCGTATATACTACGCAGTACAGCAAACCCTCGTTTTTGGTCCACGCGGCAAGCCCGGACATAAGCGCCGAAAGAATAAGACAGGACGTCCTGGAGCGATCCTCGATCCATAATATAAGATAAAGCGCCGAGGCAAAACAGTAATATGCCAGCGGCACTTCCAGATAAGCGTTCGTCGCGAATGAGTTAAATTGCGAAATGCTCGCAAGTAAAAAAGTGAAGAGAAGGGCATAATTATAATCCGCAAACCTTCTTATGGCGTAATAAAGGATCGTCAATATTGAAATAAAGTAGAGGAAGAATATAACCTTAACAAGCTGATCGTTCAGAGAGCCGATGCATACATACAGGAATGTCTCGATAAGCGGTATGTTTAACGGGTAATCCGGATGAGGTATAGCGCTCCGTCCAATACCGGTGAAGAAATCAGGAGGTATCGACCTGTTTATAAAAAAGATTTTCGATTTCAGGGAGTGGATGCCCACGGCGTCGTAAGATTCTATCGGTTTAACCATCGTTCTGAAACCGGTATAAATTATGATAATGGCAATCGCGGATATGAGGAAAGTCTTTAAATGCGTTCTGTTGGTGAGAGAACGGGCGTCCCGATGGATGATAGGATGATGGACGATAGACGTCTGTGGGGTCGAATCCACAAACATCCCTCGTCCTTCATCCCTCGTCCTTCGGAACCGGTTATTAACAATGAGAGCGATGCTCACGGTGACAATAACAACAAGCCCCGGCGCCGCAAGGGCCGCTATGCTGAAAGCCTTGCCCATAATGAAGAATATCAGCATCTCGAGGCTGAAAAAACCGATGCCCAAACCGTAAGACAAAGCTATTCTTTCGGCCCACGGCAATCCTTTTGGCATACCATAAAAAATTATGGATAGCAGGCTATAACCCACAACGATTATGCCCGATAACGCGATCAAAACACGAGCGGCTTCCAAAACTCAATCCTTTCTTTTCAAGACATACCTCGAGTCATCCAGCTTCGCGAACGGTTCGTAATCCCGTATCGCGCCGGCCTGAGGCGAGTCGTATACAAGCATATAGTCCGGCCTTTTTTGGATCAGGACAGGAAAGAGGTAATAGGCGGCCCTCACCCTATCGACAGAATCTTCTTCAACGCCTATAAAATCAGCGGTGGCCCCCGCCGGAATTATTCTTCCGGAAAATACTATAAATTCGTATAATCTGTCTCCGGTAATATATGAACGTTTCCCGTCCAGATCGCGTCCGAGAAGAATTTTATAATCATGTATGGAGCCCTTCAAAAAAAGCTCTCTCATCATGAAGTGGAGCCAAAAAACCACCCAGACCGTAAGGACAATATAGAAGATCTTTTTATTGATCATGGTCGAAAACTCACGGGAAATAGGGGGACACAATACCTATTTCCTTGCACAAAGTCTCAAGGAAATAGGTATTGTGTCCCCCTATTTCCTTCCGGACTTTAACTCTTCACTATCCAGCGCATGAATCTCTTCAAAAGAAACAGAAAGTGCCTCAAAGACTTTATCGACTTTATATTATAAAACAATATGCGC
>JAUYDB010000163.1 GCA_030691985.1 Candidatus Omnitrophota bacterium
GCGTATAGGAAAAATAAAAACTATACGCTATACGCTATACGCTATCCGCTAACCGCTAAACTTGTTGACCGACTCTATATAACGAGGCGAAAATGATAATAGTCTTACGGCCTGACGCTACTAAGAAGCAGCTGGACCACCTGATCGCGAAAGTAAAGAAGCTGGGCCTGAAGCCCTGGGTTTCAAAAGGCATTGAGAGGACGATTGTAGGTGTCATAGGCGAAGAAGATATCATCCGCGTCCAGCCGCTCGAGGTGTTTCCCGGAGTAGAGAAGGTACTCTCGATACTGAAACCGTATAAGCTCGCGTCCAGGGACTTCAAGAAAGAGGATAGTGTAATAGATATAGGCGGCGGCGTAAAGATCGGGTCTAAAAGAGCGGTCATTATGGCAGGGCCGTGTTCGGTAGAAAAAGAAGAGCTGCTGATAGATATAGCCAGAAAGGTAAAGAAGGCCGGCGCTGCTGTTTTGCGCGGCGGCGCGTTCAAACCAAGGACATCTCCGTATTCGTTTCAAGGGCTCGGGCTTAAGGGCCTTAAATTTCTGGCCGAGGCCAGGAAAGAGACAGGTTTGAAAGTGATCACGGAGCTGATGGATATCCGCGACATGGATCTTGTCGCGAAGTATGCCGATATAATACAGATAGGCGCGCGTAATATGCAGAACTTCAACCTGCTTCGTGAAATCGGCAGGCAAAAAAAACCCGTCCTCCTGAAACGCGGGATGTCAAACACCATCAAAGAATTTTTGATGTCAGCCGAATACATACTCGCGGAAGGAAATTTTAATGTCATCCTTTGCGAGCGGGGTATAAGGACATTTGAGGACGCGACGCGTTTTACGCTCGATATAAGCGCTGTCCCTGTGATTAAGTCCTTAAGCCATCTTCCTATAATCGTAGATCCGTCTCACGCAACCGGAAAGTGGGGGCTTGTAGGCCCGTGCGCCAAGGCAGGCCTTGCCGCGGGCGCCGACGGGCTCATTATAGAAGTGCACCCGAATCCGGAAGAGGCGTTTTCTGACGGAGAACAGTCGCTCTATCCCGAAAATTTCGCGAAGCTGATGGTGGAGTTGAAGAGGATAGCGGCTGCGGTCGGGAGGGAGATTTAGAAAGAGTCGAAATTTTTACGGGTGGCGCGCGGTCCAGCCTTTACGCGCGCACAAGCGAGCATGGGATGGGGGTGCCCGCTGCTTAGGATTACGATCTAAGCTAACCGCTAATATGGTGTCGGACGCTCGGTAATCCTAGCGGGCATACAGATACCCGCCTCTATGGACG
>JAUYDB010000209.1 GCA_030691985.1 Candidatus Omnitrophota bacterium
CGTGGAGGGACATTTTATGCGATAAAGTGCGTTATCACATAATAATAATCTTTCCGCTGTTTGAGGGCATACTGTAAGACAGCGGGTTTTTTATTTATTGAAGAGATGATTTGAAAAGTGAAAAAATAAAAAAGGAGAAAAAGAAGATGAGCTTACTAAACACAAAAGAGGATATGAAGCAGCTTGTTGAAACGCTTAATTTCAAGGAGAAGGTGGAGAGGTCGAAGGCGCTCATCAGGGAAGCATATAAAGTATACGGCGATGGCCTTATTGTGGCTAATAGCTTAGGAAAGGATTCGGTTACGGTATGGGATCTCGTGAAAAGGGTGAACCCGAAAATACGCGGGTTTATAGTAACCACCAGGTTTAAGCCCGTGGAGACCGTGCGTTTTATGGATGAAACCGTTGCGAAGTATCCAGAGCTCAAAGTCTATAAAAATGATTCAGAGATACCGGAAAAGCTGTATGAGACTAAGCCGGACCTGTGCTGTGATATATTAAAGGTTGAGCCGGTCAAACGCGCCATAGGAGAGCTGGGCGTTACATGCTGGGTGACGGGGCTTCGTTGCACAGAAGGTAGGACGCGCACCGAGTTTCAGGAAGTCGAGGAGCGGGACAAGGGGCTGATAAAACTTAATCCCATCCTTATTTGGAAGGAACGCGAAGTGTGGCAGTATCTGGCGCTCTACGGGGTCTCAGTGAACCCGCTATACGCGGAAGGTTATCGGTCGCTTGGGTGCGCACCATGCTCGAAGATCACCAATGACGACAATGAGCGCGCCGGCCGCTGGATCGGGACGAGTAAATGCGGCGGTGAATGCGGTATACACACGCGGCCATTGAAGGGGAATAAATGATAATAGCGGTCACGATACTAGTTGCGGTATTTCTTGCGATGAACATGGGGGTGAGCGGTTTTTCCGTGTCATTCGCGCCTTCTTTCGGGAGTAATGTCCTGAAAAAAAACAGGGCGGCATTGCTTTATGGTCTTTGTGTGGTAACGGGGGCTTGCCTGGTCGGCCCGAGGGTCGTGGAGACGCTGGTGCGGAAGATATCCTGCGTACCATTAAATGCCATTTCAAGCGGGATAATACTTGTCTCGTGCGCCATAACTATGTTCTTAAGCAATTGTTTCAAGGTGCCGCAATCGACCAGTTTCGTGACAGTCGCCAGCTTCGTGGGGTCGGGTTTATTT
>JAUYDB010000243.1 GCA_030691985.1 Candidatus Omnitrophota bacterium
CGGAGGGGAGAGGGAATTGCTGCTTTGAAATTCCATACCAGAACTTAAACTATATTTTCCTCTCCCCCTTTAGGGGGAGAGGACTAAGGTGAGGGGGAAATCACGCCGATTGGCACGTTGGACACGAGTGGTTCATTTAAGACCCAAATCGACTTTTGGGACTTCTCTTTCGGAGCTATCCGTAATCTCAAAAAGTTCCGCGCTTGTAAAGCCGAAAATTTTCGCTATTATGCCGGCCGGAAAGACCTGCTGGGCAATATTGAACCTGGTCGCTATATCATTATAGAACTGGCGCGCGAACCCGATGCGGTTCTCCGTGGATGATAACTCTTCCTGTAATCTCGCCACATTTTGGTTGGATTTGAGATCCGGATAGCTTTCAGCCAATGCGAATAGCTGCCGGAGAACTCCTGTCAGCGCGTTCTCCTGCGCCGCCTTCTCGGCTATCCCTTGAGCGGATATAGCCCTGTTGCGAGCCTCGATGACCTGTATTAACGTCGTTTGTTCAAATTTCATAGCCCCCTTCACGGTCTCGACAAGGTTCGGTATCAGGTCGTGCCGCCTTTTCAGCTGCACGTCTATCTGCTTCCAGCCGTTGAGGACCTGGTTCTTTAATAAAACCAGCTTATTGAACGCGGCGACGATCCACAATATTAAAACCGCCGCTGCCGCAACGATAATCCATATAACCATAGAACCTCCCTTATTATAGAAACGCTTTCCGTTTACCGTACACGGTACACGGTAAACGGTTAACGGTAAACATAAAGTCACTTCTTCGACAGCCCGAACTTCTCATGAATAGCCCTTACCGCTTTTTCCGCGTGAATTTTTCTGACCACGCAGGATATCTTTATTTCGCTGGTGGATATCATCTCTATATTAATGTTTTCTTCCGCCAGCGCCTCGAACATGCTGGCCGCGACACCGGAGTGGCTTTTCATGCCTATACCTACCACAGAAACCTTCGCTATATCTTTATCGAATGCCACAGCACCGGCTGCTATCTTATTCGATATCTCTTTCGCGACCCTGATCGTCTTATTCAAGTCCACGCCCGGCACAGTAAATGATACGTCGGTCGCCCCTGTCCTCGAGACGTTCTGCACTATCATATCGACGTTTATATCCTCTTTGGCTATCTCCTTAAATATTTTAGCCGCTATGCCCGGCTTGTCAGGAACATCGCAAATTGTGACCTTGGCCTCATCTTTGTTCAAAGCAACGCCCGAAACCACCGTATCTTCCATAGCCTTTACCTCCTTGGAAATTATGGTGCCGACTTTATTTGAGAAACTTGACCTCACATGTATCGGGACTCCGAATTTCATCGCGAATTCTATCGAGCGCGGCTGAAGAACCTGGGCGCCGAGCGATGCAAGCTCAAACATCTCCTCATAGCTTATCCGGTCCAGCTTCCGCGCGTCTTTTACTATCCGCGGGTCCGCCGTAAATACTCCCTCGACGTCAGTATACATCTCACAAGAACCGGCGTCGAGAACCTTGGCAAGCGCCACGGCGGTCAAGTTGGAGCCGCCCCTGCCCAATGTGGTTATATCCTGATTAAGGTTCACGCCCTGAAATCCCGCGACTATGACTATCTTGTCACTATTGAGCTCCTCGACTATGCGCTTCGCGTTTATGTCTATTATCCTGGCTTTCGTGAAGGCGTTGTCTGTTATTATGCCCACCTGGGCGCCGGTAAAGGAGATCGCGTCCTCGCCGAACTTGTGAATCGCCATGGTAAGAAGCGCGCAGGAAACCTGTTCACCCGTTGAAATCAGCATATCGAGCTCGCGTTCGTTGGGGTGCTCGGTAATCTTATGGGCGAGCCTTATCAGCTCATCGGTAGAGTCGCCGAGAGCGGATACGACCACCACGACATTATAGCCATCTTTTTTGGTCTTGACGACCTTTTTGGCCGCGTTCCGGATTCTATCCACATCGGCAACGCTTGTGCCGCCGTATTTTTGAACGATTATAGTTTTTGCCATATCATGCCCTTTTTAATTTACGCCTCGCCCATTTATGCACTTCCGCTATCATCGCGAAAGCGAGGGCAAGCAAGGCCGCATCTATACCGGCCAGAAACCAATCCCCGCTTTTAACGAACTTACCGAGCTGCCACACAAGCGCGCCTACGGTTGTGACAAGCATAAAGACTGCCGGCACAAGCGTGTATTTTATGTGCTTCCCGCAGCTTAAAAGCCAGCTCGATATGACAACGAGCGTCAGCGCGGCAACAAGCTGATTCGCCGCCCCGAATATCGGCCATATCTTCTTCCATTCACCGGTAAGCGCTATCCATCCGGACGCCAACACTATCAGTATCGTCGCCATATACCTGTCCAGCGTCCCGAACAGTTCCTGCAATATATATCGCGCTATCCTGGTCGATGTGTCAAGCGTTGTAAGTATAAATGAGTTTAAAAGTATTATCGCGATAAAGGCTCCGTGTTTTCCCAGTATAAACCTGGTAAGAAAACCGAATCCTTCGCCAAACACATTGACCGGCCCACCCTTCATAAGGGCAATCTTCAATTCGCTAAAACCCCCAAAACCTCCGGCCACCGATATTATAGCTACCACGGCCACCAGCGCCTCTACCACCATGGCGCCATAACCTATCCGTTTAACATCGCGCTCGCTCGATATCTGTTTAGATGTAGTGCCCGCGGCGACAAGAGAATGAAATCCGGATATTGCCCCGCACGCGATCGTCACAAATAACATCGGCCAGAGCGGGCCCTCGGCCGTTCGATAGTCAGTAAAGGCAGGTGTCGTAAAATCAGGCCTGGCCGTCAAAACGCCGAAAATCCCTGCCGCGATACCGAAGAATAGAAGATAGCTTGACAGATAGTCTCGCGGCTGCAGCAGGATATTCACCGGCAACACAGACGCAAAGAAGCAATAGACAAGCAATACAAGCGTCCAAATAAGCGCTTCATACCCCTTCGGCAATATGACCGGGAAGGACTGGCCTAAAAATATCAATCCTGCCAGCAAGGAAAGCCCGATAACCGTTGAGAGCGCCAGATTTATTCTCAGCATGTATATCAGAATGCCGACAACCACGGCGGCCGGTATGAGGCCTAATGAAGGAATGACCACCCTCGGATCCACGATGAAAGTATCAACGCAGAAATAGGTAAACACGCTCACGACTACGACCAGCGCCAGGAGCACAAACCACGAGAATATGAGCCGCGCGCGCCTCGAGACCATCTCTTCCGAGATATCGGCTATCGAGTTGCCTTGATATCGTATCGACAAAAGAAGCGACGCGGCATCGTGAATGCCTCCTATAAAGATCGTTCCGACGAGCACAAATAAGACGGCCGGCCCCCAGCCCCAAAGGCCTACGGCTATTATAGGCCCTATGACCGGACCGGCGCCCGCTATCGATGAAAAGTGGTGGCCGAACAACACGAGCCAGTGTTTGGCGGGGACATAGTCAACGCCGTCATGCTGTGTGTGGGCGGGCGTGGCCCTCTTCGGGTCTGTCCCGATAAATTTTTCAAAAGCGGTCCCGTAAAACCTGTAGCCCAGCCATAGAACACCGGCTGAAACTGATAGAAAGACTAAAGAATTCACATCATCATCCCCTGATCAATTTATCGGTTAACGCCGACCCTGACTTAAATACAACTTTACTTGAAGCGGCGTTAGCTTCGCTGTAAGCGTCAAAACCGTTATGGCCGATACGCTTACCCGACATAACAAACGGCGCGGGATCGGAAACGTGCGTCTTAACAGACACGGGTGTGGCGTGGTCCGCGAGGACCATGATCCTGTAATCCGCCTGGTTTTTAAGAAAATTCCATACCGCGCCGACGACAAACTTATCAAAATTCTCAATAGCCGTTATCTTGGCCCTGACGTCGCCGTTATGCCCCGCCTCGTCCGGAGCCTCAACATGGACAAAGACAAAGTCTTTTTCTTTCAAGAAGTTCACGGCATAAACGCCTTTTCCCTGATAGTTAGTGTCATAATATCCGGTAACGCCCGGAACATTTATAAGCTCGAGCCCTGTAAGCCTGCCTATCCCGTTGACAAGATCTACCGCCGAGATTACGCCGCCTTCTAAGCCGAATATGCCTTTGAAGCTCGGCATATTGGGATTTGTGCCCTGGCCCCACAACCATATCATATTCGCGGGATTCTCTCCGAGGTCAATCCTCACCTTGTTTATCTCGCTCTTCTCAAGGGCCTTGCGCGAATCCTCCATGAGCTGTATCAATATGCCCGCCCCGCGGCCTTTAGGAAGATTCTTTGAGATGCTCTTTCCTGTGATATCGTGAGGAGGCACACACGATGCCTTGAGCAGGTCTTTCACTTCGCCTTCAGACCTCGTCTTTATCACGAGAAGGTTGCGGTAGCTCTTGCCGTGATAAAATTTCAGGATTGAGGAACCCATGGCCTTGTCCAGATACTCCATAATCGCTTTAGACTCTTTTTCCTTGATATGGCCCGCGCTGTAATCGGCCATAGTGTCGTTGGCAGTCGTTACGAGGTTGCACCTGAACGCGACTTCATCAGGCCCGATATCCACTCCGATATTCGCGGCCTCAAGCGGGCCCCTGCCGCTATAGTATATTTTAGGGTCATATCCGAGGATCGAAAGGTTCGCCACGTCGCTGGCGGGCTTCATGCCCCTGGGGATGGTCTTGACAAGGCCGATCTGCCCTTTTTTAACTATATCGTTCATGTTCGTAATCTTCGCGACTTCTAAAGGTGTTTTATTATCAAGCTCCGGCACAGGATAATCGCTCATCCCGTCGCCTACAAGAATGGCATATTTCATAACCCTATCTCCTTCAACACCAGATCAATTCTTGGCTCCAGGACCTTTAGCTTCTCAGCGCACGCTATCGCCCTGTCCGGATCTTTCAGTCCATGGCCTGTCAGGACGCAGACGATCCGTATTCGTCGTTCGTCGTTCGTCGTTCGTCGTTCGTTAAAGAACCCCTGTTTTGCGAGTTTTAAAATCCCGGCGACGCTTGCCGCGCTGGCCGGCTCGGCAAAGACGCCTTCTTTCGCGGCAAGCAATTTATAAGCGGCCAGTATCTCGTCGTCCGACACCATGTCTATAAGGCCTCCGGATTCGTCACGCGCCGCCTCCGCTTGTTTCCAACTCGCGGGATTGCCTATTTTGATAGCGGTCGCGATTGTTTTAGGGTCCTTAACCGGATGCCTAAGGACTATCGGCGCGGACCCTGCCGCCTGGAATCCAAGCATCTTAGGCAGGATTTTACTGATACCATGGGCCTTATATTCCTTGTAACCCTTCCAGTATGCTGTCATGTTTCCGGCGTTACCTACGGGAATAGCGTGAAAATCGGGCGCGTCACCAAGCGCATCGCATATCTCAAACGAACCGGTCTTCTGGCCTTCTATCCTGTATGGATTTATGGAATTGACCAAGGTTATCGGATGTTTGCGGGTTATCTCTTTCACTAAAGTCAACGCTTCATCAAAATTTCCTTTTATGGCAATCACTTTTGAACCATGGATCAGGGCCTGCGAAAGTTTTCCAAGCGCAATAGCGCCTTCGGGAATCAGCACTATAGATTCTATCCCTGCCCTTGCGGAATAACAGGATGCCGACGCCGAGGTGTTACCGGTCGACGCGCACATAACCGCCTTAGAGCCTTCTTCAAGCGCTTTCGATATCGTCAGGGTCATCCCCCTATCCTTGAATGATCCTGTAGGGTTCAGGCCTTCACACTTCAGATAGACCTCTATCCCATCCCCCATGAGTTTGCTTAAATGGCATGCAAAGAGAAGAGGAGTGTTGCCTTCTTTTAAAGTCACTACCGGCGTCTTATCCGTCACCGGAAGGAACTTCCTGTATTGTTCAATTATCCCGTTCCACATATGCGCTCCAACAAACACGGGAAATAGGGGGACACAATACCTATTCCCTTTAGATTTTGTGCAAGGAAATAGGTATTGTGTCCCATAGCTGTCCAAATTGGCGCAATTTCCCCCTCACCTTAATCCTCTCCCCCTTCGGGGGAGAGGAAATTATGAGGGAATTCCCTCTCCCCTTT
>JAUYDB010000286.1 GCA_030691985.1 Candidatus Omnitrophota bacterium
ACTATCGATATAGATGATGACGGGGTGGTTCAGGTGGCCTCGCAGGATGCCGCCGCTATTGAAAAGGCCGTGGCGATAATAAAGGGCATAACCGAAGAGCCGGAGGTTGGGAAGATCTATGCCGGCAAGATAAAGAGGATAATGAATTTCGGCGCCTTCTGCGAATTTCTTCCAGGAAAAGAGGGCCTTATCCACGTTTCGGAACTTGCGAACAAATTCGTGAAGAACGTAGAGGATGTGGTGAAGATCGGTGATGCGGTAACGGTCAAGGTTATCGAGATAGACGAGCAGGGGCGTATAAACCTGTCGAAAAAACAGGCCGAACCCGACTGGAAGGCTGCGGAGGGCGAAGAAGAAGGGTTGAGGCCTCCTCATCGAAAATAGGAATGAGGTGTGTCAGCCGGAAATCTGAAGAACTTAAAAAGAAAAATGGGGACAGTCCCAATCAACATGAGATAGATGCTTTTGGGACAGTCCCCATTTCAGCCTAGAATTTGAAGACTGTAAAGATATATATAAAGAAGAAAAAGGGCTGTGAGGATTTGCCCGTTCCAAGGTATGCCACGGGCGGCTCGAGCGGGATGGACCTCTATGCCGATGTAGAAGGTGAAGTGGCCTTAATGCCAGACGATATCAAATTGATATCATCTGGCATTTATTTGAGCATACCTTTAGGGTACGAGGCCGAAATAAGGCCGAGGAGCGGGCTTGCCTTGAAGCACGGTATAGGCCTTGTAAATACGCCCGGCACCATAGATTCTGATTACAGAGGGCTCATTAGCTTGATAGTGATAAACCACGGTAAGCTCCCTTTTACGGTCAGGCGCGGGGACAGGATCGCCCAGATGGTCATAAAAGAGGTGGTGAGGGCCGAGGTCGAGATAGCCGGGGAACTCAATGAGACGGCGCGTTCATCCGGCGGATTCGGACATACGGGAATATGACTATAGCGCAGGCGCTTGCATTGGGAATGCTTCAGGGGTTCACGGAATTCCTCCCGGTATCAAGTTCAGGGCATCTCGTAATACTGCAGGGGTTATTCGGGCTGAAAGAACCGCAGGTCGCGTTTGATATATTTTTGCATCTCGGCACGACCGTGTCCGTTTTTATATTTTTCTCAAAATTCATATTGCGGCTTTTCGGCGAAGACAAGAGGCTTTTATTTTTTATAGCGCTCGCTTCAATCCCGACTTTTATTATAGGTTTTTTGTTTAAGGGGGCGGTGGAGGTGTTATTCGGGATGCCCGGGATTGTCGGGGTTATGCTTGCGCTTACAGGCATATGGCTTATCCTTGCGACGTTCCTGCCTCGATACCTGACAAAGTCCGGGACAAAAAGATGCCCGGGATTTACGAGTTCGCTTCTCATAGGCATTGCGCAAGGGATCGCGGTGGTGCCCGGCATATCGAGAAGCGGTATGACGATCGGAGCGGGGATGCTGACAGGCCTGGACAAAGAAATGGCGTTTAAATTTTCTATGGTCCTGTCAATTCCGGCGGTGCTCGGCGCCTCAGTCCTAAAGGCGCACAGTATCGGGTCAATTCTTGTATCGCATGAAGCGTTTATTTTTCTGACAGGCGGCATAGCCGCGATGCTCGTCGGGCTCTTTGCCATAAGGGTGCTTCTCGGATTTGTAAGAACAAACCGGCTTTATGTGTTCGGGGTTTATTGTATTCTCGTCGGATGTATTGTAGCGTTGTTTTATCGGTAAAGAGACTCGTTCGATAATTTTAGCGTATAGCGGATAGCGTTTAGCGTATAGAAAAAGTTGTCTGACTTACTATACGCTAAAAAGAGCTATAACGAGGCGAAAGATGGACAAGACCAGGTGGTGCGAGATACAGGCGGTAATACTATTTGCCATAGCCTTGCTTATATTCATAAGCCTCATCTCGTTCAGTTTTTCCGACCTAAATTCGTTCACATCGCGCCCCAATATCCCGGTGCGGAATTTTGCCGGGCTCTTCGGCGTCTATGTCGGCGCGGCTCTCTTCTTCATAATGGGATTAAGCTCTTATGTCATCCCGCTTCTCGTGCTATCATGGGCAGTATCAAGGCTTTCCGGATTGACGCCGCAAAAGGCATACTTAAAGATATTCGGCACATTCTTCCTTATCCTGGCATCGAGCTCTATATTCTCCATAATGGGCAAGGGCGATAATTCTTTCCGTTTCTCGCTCGGCGGAGCTGTGGGCCTCGTATTTTCCGATCTTTTAGTAAAGTATCTCGGGAGGGGCGGAGCCATCCTCGTCATTGCAGTGCTTTTTTTGCTTTCCGTTCTTCTCGCGACAGAATTCCTGCTTTTGCCGTTTCTTGCCGCCACGTTAAAAAAGTGCAAAGATGTATTCGCAAGCCGGCTCCTGAAAAAGAGAGCTCCCCCTGCAGTGTTTACGGTTAAAAGGCCGGCTGTAAGGCTCGAGCCTAAAAGCTCGAGCGCCGGAAATATTACCAATCGTTTGCCTTCTCCCAGAGCGAGAAGGCCGGAAGAACCAAAAATTTCTGTTTTGCCTATGCCTGTGTCCGGCAAGGCCGCCCATCAAGATGTGTTAAAGACCGATAAGTCAGATCGGGGGTCCTACACGCTGCCCGGCCTGGACCTTTTGGAGTCTCCGCCGCCCATCGAGGCGAGGAAGATCGAGGAAGACTTTGAAGGAAACGCCGGCATACTGGAAGAGACCCTCAGAGATTTTGACATAGAGGCGAAGGTAGTCGAAATAAATAAAGGGCCGGTGATAACAAGATACGAACTTGAGCCCGCGCCCGGGGTGAAGATCCACAGGATAACGTCGCTAAGCGACAACATAGCTCTGGCTATGAAGGCGCAATCGATCAGGATAGTGGCGCCTGTTCCCGGTAAAGGAACGGTGGGTGTCGAAGTCCCGAATTCTTCAAGCGCGCTTGTGTATTTACGTGATGTGCTCGAATCAAAAGAATACAGGGGTTTTAAGTCGAAGCTGAAGCTTGCCATCGGAATAGATATAGCGGGTGTGCCTGTCATAGCCGACCTCGCGACTATGCCGCACCTGTTGATAGCGGGCGCCACAGGTTCCGGCAAGACCGTCTGTGTGAATACGATCATTACAAGCATCCTTTTCAACTCCACGCCGGATGAGGTCAAATTCATTATGATAGATCCAAAACGGGTGGAGCTCGCGGTCTTTAACGACCTGCCTCATCTTCTTTCGCCGGTTGTCACGGATGCCAAAAAGGTTGCCAGTACCCTTGAATGGGTCGTGGGCGAGATGGATTCCAGATATGAGCTATTTGCTAAAGCAGGGGTGCGCAACATCGACCTTTACAACGAGAAGTTCGGTGATGAACGAGGGACGAGGGATGAGGGACGAGGGACGAGCGACGAGGGACGAGTGACGAACGACGAAGTACAACGGACAACGAACCTGCCGTATATAGTGATCGTAATAGACGAGCTTGCTGATCTGATGATGGTAGCGCAGGCAGACGTGGAAGGCGCGATAACGCGGCTTGCGCAGCTTTCGAGGGCTGTCGGTATCCACATAGTGATAGCGACCCAGAGGCCGTCAGTGGACGTCATAACAGGCATCATAAAAGCTAACTTTCCGTCGAGGATATCATTTAAAGTCGCTTCGAAAGTGGACTCAAGGACGGTTCTTGATACAAATGGCGCGGACAAGCTATTGGGCAAAGGCGACATGCTTTTTATTGAGCCGGGCGCGGAACGGCCGAAAAGGGCGCAGTGCAGCCTTATCTCGGATAAAGAGATCGAGCGGATAACGAATTTCATAAAGTCTCAGAGAGGGTGCGAATACATCGAAGACATATTGGAAGTCCAGAAGAAGCCCGGCGCCTTCAAGAAATTCGAGAAGGACGAGGTATATGAGGAAGCCATCAAGATCGTGCTCGAGATGCGCCAGGCATCTGTTTCTATGCTGCAGAGGAGGCTCGGCCTGGGCTATACGCGGGCCGCGAGGCTTATAGATATGATGGAAGACGAAGGCGTGGTCGGCCCATATCAGGGGTCCAAGCCAAGGGATATTCTGATAAGCTCTGAAGAATACGCGGCTAAGGACGTGAAATGATATGGAAAGCATATCGATAGTTGAGATTGGCGTTAGGCTTAAAGAGGCGCGCGAGAAGAGGTCTCTTACCATAGACCAGGCCCAGAAGCAGACGCGCATACACTCAAAAGTTTTGATAGCCCTTGAGGAAGGCAAATGCGATGACATGCTGAATACGACCTACGTGAAGAGTTTCCTGAAGAAATATTCCAGCTATCTTGGCCTTGATTCAGTGGATATCTTGAAGGGGTATCTTGCGCTGCATTCCGGACCTGCGGCCCAAGGGGCGGCGGCCATGAAAAAAGAAGCCGCAAAAGATTCTGCCGGAACTCCCGTCCTCGGACATCGTCCGGAAGCCGCGGCAGGAACGGCGAATTTTACAAAATTTATCTTCGCGGCTATGTCTTTATTTCTCATAACCGCCTTACTGTTTTTAGGGTTTTTATTATGGAAGAAGACCATAGGGTCCATGGCTAAACCTAAGTTTGTAAGAGCTGTTAGAGAATCACATGTCTCTAACGGGATAAAGACTGCCCGAGCCTCTTATCAGAAAAAGCCACAAGCTGCAGCCGCGGTTTCAAAACAGAAAAAGAGCCTTAAGATAGCTGATCTGAAGCTTAAAGAGGTTTCGAGAAGCGAGGGCGCGAAACAAGAACCCGTCGCCCGCGCCTCCTATTCCAAAAATACGTCTTTCAATTTAGCGATCAAAGTGAAAGAGCCGGTACTTATCCAACTTAAAAAGGACGGTGTATTACTATTCAAGAGGGTCCTGTCAAAAGGCGATATGGAGTCGTACAGGGTAAATGAGGTTATCAATATTTATGTCGCGAAAGCCGAAGCCATAGAACTCGTCCTAAACGGCAGGGTTTTAAATGTGCCGGCCAGGGGCATCGTCAGGAATTTAGAAGTTAAACGAAATGGCATCACGATAAAGTAACAGTAATACGATACTTTTTAGCGTTTAGCGTATAGGACAAATAAAAACTATACGCTAACCTTATTGACAGACTCCAATGCCGACAGTCGGGATGATAAGTCTTGGTTGCGCGCGGAATCAGGTGGATTCCGAGACGATGCTCGGCTCTTTAAAAAGAAACGGGTTTGAGATCGTTGATGTAAAAGACTGCCCGCAAATTTGTATTGTCAACACCTGCGCCTTCGTTAAGCAGGCGCGCGAGGAGTCGGTCGAATATATACTCGGTGCCGCCAGTCTTAAAAAAAGCGGGAAGATAAAATATCTTATCGTATGCGGATGCCTGCCGCAGCTTTACAAGGAAAAACTTTCGCAAAAGTTACCCGAGGCCGACCTTGTGTTAGGCACAGGCGACTTCCCGAGGATAGTGGATTTTATAAAAGGCCTCGGCAAAAAAAATAGGCGCCGCACCCTGGTCTCCAGCGCCCGCAGTTATCTGTATGATGAATTCTCCCCCAGGTTTTTACTTACGCCAAGGCATTACGCTTATGTCAAGATTTCGGAAGGCTGCAGTAACTTTTGCAGTTACTGCATAATATCGCGTCTGCGCGGGCCTTTCAGGAGCAGGCCTTTGGAATCCGTAGTATCTGAGGTCAAACGGCTTTCGAAGGGGGGAGGGCTTAAAGAAGTAATCCTGATCGGCCAGGATACGACTTTGTTCGGACTCGATAGATATGGAAAAGCGGTATTTCCAAATCTTTTGAGGGCAATATGCGGACTTAAGAACAGCGTGCGGTGGGTCAGGGTGTTATACACTCACCCGGCGCACTATACAGATGAACTCATAGCGGTGATCCGTGGCGAAGATAAGATATGCAAATATCTTGATTTACCTGTTCAACACTGCTCGGACAGGATACTCAAAAGGATGAACAGGCCTACGACAAAGAAGCATATAACAGAATTGATTGACAAACTGAGGAGGCGTATACCCCGCCTCATCCTTCGCACTTCCGTCATAGTTGGTTTCCCGCAAGAGACGGACAGAGATTTTAAAGAGCTCCTGGAGTTCTTAAAAGACACAAGGTTTGAACGGCTCGGCGCTTTTCTTTATTCTAAGGAGGCAGGCACGAAGGCGTCGAGGCTCGCGGGGCAAGTCCCTGAAAAAGTAAAAGAGGATAGGATGGATGAGCTTATGAGGTTACAGCAGCGCCTTTCGCGCGATTTAAATATGCCGCGTATAGGAAAGATTATGGATGTGCTGATCGACGAAAAGATAGAGGGCGAAAAAGATAAGTATCTGGGGCGCAGCGAGGGCGACGCGCCCGAAATAGACGGCGGCGTCTCAGTTACGGGAAGGACGCTCGAGCCCGGAAAATTTTACAAGGTCAGGATCACGGATGCCCTGGAATATGACCTCGAAGGCAGGGCTCTATGACGCTTCCGGATAAACTTACCGTCTCCAGGATATTTCTTACTTTCATATTCATGTGTTTTGTATTTTCTCACGGTGTTTTGGCGAAGGCGCTTGCGCTCTTTACGTTTATACTCGCGTCATTCACCGATTTTCTCGACGGGTTTATAGCCAAGAAGAGAAACATATCTACCGATTTCGGAAAGCTCATGGATCCGATAGCGGATAAAATCCTGGTCCTCGCGGCTTTTCTGGCTTTCGTAGAAATGAAGCTCATCCCGGCATGGATGGTGGTTATAATTATTTTACGGGAGATAACCATAACGGGTTTAAGGGTTTTTGCGCTGGCGAGGGGTAAGGTCATACCCGCGGATGAAGGCGGAAAACAGAAGATGGTCTCCCAGGTCGCCGCTATACTCGCGATATTGTTATTCCTGATATTCAGGGAGGCTGGGATAGAGAGATTCAATTTCTGGAACGGGACAACAGAAGCTGTCTATAAGAACGCGATATGGGCGCTTATGCTTATTACGGTAGCGCTTACCCTGATCAGCGGGGTTTCATATCTTGTTAAAAATAAAGGAGTCTACAGCCATCAAAAGACAGGCCGGTAAATTTATTGCCAGTTTTTTTTACCTGGGCTATTCTCCGTTTATGCCCGGCACAGTCGGCTCGCTTGGCGGCCTATTGGGCTGGTTCCTCGTAAAGAACAATGAGGTGTTGTATGGCTTTGCAATACTGTTTTTGTTCGTCCTCGGCATCATGTTTTCCGGCGAGGCGGAGCGAATCTACGGAAAGAAAGACGCCGGGATCATAGTTATTGATGAAGCGTGCGGAATGCTCCTTGCCTTGTACTTTGTGCCTGTGAGCATCTTTTCCGTTATATTGGGATTTTTCATATTCAGGATTTTCGACGTGTTAAAACCTCCCCCCGCCAGGAGATTAGAGAAATTGTCCGGAGCGATGGGAATTATGATGGATGATATCGTGGCCGCCATCTATACAAACCTCATCTTACAGATTATCTTCCGCGTCATCTGCATAAAGACGTAGCAAAATGGGGACTGTCCCACAAGCGTCTATCTCGCGTTGATTGGGACTGTCCCCATTTTTCCTGTGGCCCCTGGTGACAAGACGGGTCCTGCCGGGAAGGGTGAGAAATTTTTCAGCTCACGACCCTCTTGGCTATATGGCCAGGGGGCTTCGCCTAATTTTGTTATCAAGGAATAAATTCTTTTGGTTTTCCTATTTTAAGCTTTACTACCGCTATGGATATAACGGTCATAAACGTTTTAGGGTAGCGCGTAGTTAACAAAATTTATACGGCTCAACCCCCATGGTCATATAGCCATTCAACGCTTATCTTGTCGGTATCTGCCTCTGGCAACATGAAAAATTTCAAGCGAGCGATAAGCAGTCTGCGGCATCTTACGCAACGGATGCTGGTTAATGTATAAAAAAGTTACTTGCCCTTATCAATTATTTTAGATATAATTTTAGTATTATGTCATGCCATAACGCAAAATACCGCAGGGTTCCTCTTCCCATTAGGATAATCGCGGCCATATTAGTTATCGCTTTTTTCACTCAGGACATTGCCTGGGCTCATCCGGATTCTTCAATTCCTACTAAATCATACGCTGATAATAAGCTGGCTGCGGAATACTTTTCGCGCGACGAATCTTCTGTCGGAAAGGCGCTCGTTAGGGGCGTGGACGAGCTCATCCTTAAAAGAGCTGGAGAATTGGCGGGAAGGGCGCAAGATGAATTGTCTCTGGGCGACATTAAGGGCGCTGTCTTTTTTATCGAAGAGAATACTAAATGGTTCCGTGATTCTAATCTAACTTATCAGATTGATGAAGACGAAGTCATCGTAAAGTTCCCGCAAGGATACTCTCTACGCTATTTCACGTATAATTCCAAATACCCTAACATAGAAAAAGACGCGCAAGGCAAGACGATAACCACAAAGCTCATCAGCAGAAAAACGCTGCTTTACAAACAACTACGGGATATGACAGGAGAGGATCCTAAGGGAAAAATAGAATCGTCCTCATTACCCTCAACTGCACCTGAGGCAACACGGACAAGGCAAGAAAGGCTATACCCGTATGCGGACTGGTCAGCCGTGGAACGAATAGTCCCTGATATTGTGAAGGCAGGCGGCGTTGCCAGGCCAAGGCTTGTTATCCGAGAAGAAGAGATTGCCCTATTCATAGAGGCTCAAAGAGGCAACCGCGCGGCAAGGGATGTTTTGATTGAGGTGAACCTTCCTTTGGTAAGAGCCATTGCCAATAAATTTATTAAATCACCCAGGGTAAACGCCTTTGGTATTAGTTGGGATGAATTGTTTAGTGTCGGAGTATCTGGGTACGAAAATCGGCAGGGCGGATTGAGCGGCGGGTTGGATAGGACTGTAGACCTCTATGATCCGGGAAGAGGATTTAAGTTTTCGACATATGCTTATAGGGCAGTGAAAGTTACGATGATACGCCATATAGAGCGCGTGGCAAAAACGGCTCACAATATCCGGGCGAATTTTCCTGATTTATGGCAAAGGGTTTTAGGAATAGAAGATTCCAATAAGGATGCGCGGGAAGCTGATAGAAGGACTGAACTAATCGATTTTATCTTCCATGAGATTGCGCCGCAGGTTTTAAATCGGAGACAGAGGGAAATAGTCAGAGACTATTTCGGGCTTAAGCAGACTCCGGGGAAACCCGCTGAAGAAAAGGTGGAGAGAATTCCGAAAAGCGACAAAGAGATAGCGAGAGGGCAGGGGGTTTCGAAGCAGCGCATCGCCCAAATCAGGATGGCGACTTTACAAAAGCTACACAGAGCCATCCCGCTGCAGATAATTAAAGAGCTTGGCCTTGCCAGCGACGAAACCAGTAGAGCCCGAGCAGTTCCCGCGTCAAGCCCTGACCTGTCCCCGAATGTGCCGAAGCCTGAGTCGCAGGATATGGCAGGAGAGAATCTCAAGGAAAAAATAGAACTGTCCCCATTACCGTCCCAATCACCGCCCAATCCGAACGGCGTCTATATCGAATATAGTTATGGTAAACCGCTTGTGGATTTTTCATTAAATACGCCATCGGCAAATCCGTGGAAGCACGAGGTCAGGGAAGGGTTCAAGGTAGGCACCGGAGCCTATCCGAGAGAACCGGCCGATTTCCTGCCTATCATAGAGCATGCGATAAGGGAGGATAAGAGTTTTCTGGAAAAGTCGTTTAAAAATATTTTTGACATGAGCCTGGACCGGACGGCAATTGACAATATCCGCGTAGCCTATCTGCACAAAGGAGGCCTTAAATACACCTTTTCAGTGAATGTTGTTCTTAAAGACAAGAGGGCATTCACCTTTTGCGTAAAGACGACATACCCCAATATCGATCAGGATGATCGGATTAATTTAATAAATTCTCTTATGCGCTGGGAAAGGGCCGGCAGAAAGGCCGCGCAATACATTGCCGCATATGGCGCGCACACTACCGTATACGCCGGGGATTTTAAGTCGCAGGTTATGGTGATTTCCCAGGAGTATGTTTACGGGCCGATGCTCCTGGATATTCTGGAGGCGAAGGCTATACCTTTTGCCAATAGGGCGGGAGCCGTAAGGGATGCGGTCGATAGTTGTCTGGAAGGGCATAAGGCATGCGGTATCTCCATATGGGACCCCAGGCCCGGCAACCTATGCCTTGTCTATAACTCCCAGCGTGATTGGAAATTGGTAGACATGGATAAGATCGTTACCGGCGAAGAATATGGCCAGGTAACAATACGTTACCGCGAACAGTATCTGGAGATATTGGCCAACTATTACGAAGAATATCTGGACTTTTCCACGGCTGAATTGGCCTGTAATTGGGCGGGGATACCGCTTAGGACGAAAGAAGGTGTCTACGAGAAGGCGAAAAAAGCGGAAGATTTGATTGCCGAATTTGCCGCCAGGAACGGACTTGATGCCGGTGTCCGTGAAAGGTTGACTGCCGTTACAACAGCGGTTGTGACACAAATGTTTGCAGATAACAAAAACGGGGTATTTGCCGCGCGGTTCGTGAAAGATGATGCGCGCGGGGCCGGGGTTAGGTTGATAGCGCGCAGCTACGGTAACGGCATAGAATTTCCCGAAACTTTAAAAGAGATTAACCTGGCGGACAACGCGACTCTTGAGTCAATGGGCAAGCGGTGGGAACGCCGTGCCTCGAATGGCTTCAAGCAAATTGGCCCAAGCCGCGTTGAGAGCGGGGCCCGCATAGGTCTGACTATTTTCTTGCGCGATGGCTTATTGGAGAAAACCGGTGTTATACCAATGCCATCCACCGTCGAGGTTCAGGATAGGGCAAAGCCCGATGCGGCGGGCATGACGTCCTTCGGCAAGAGCTCAGGACGTCATCCCGAGCGAAGTCGAGGGATGGCGCTCGCGGCGATTCACGACCGGCACAGGTCTCTTATAGAGACAGAGCCGGTTCCGTCAGAGAGGCGGATCCTGCTGTCGGCGAATCTGTTCAGGGGCGGCGACGGTAATTCGATGGACGCTCATATTGAGGAAACCGAGAATCGGCTCGCGCTCGAAGCGGTATTGAATAAGGCGAATATATCTATACTCGAACCGGATGAGATGCGAAAACAGGTTGTGAAAAATAATATTGATAGAAATAATCTTACAATAGTGATGACGGATACGGATTATGAAGCCGGAAAGATATTGAATGCATCAGAAAAGACGAGCTGGACAAAATCAGGCGTATTGATTCTGCGGGATAGATTGACAGGCGCTAATTACCTGTATCTCGAAGGTGTCGTAGGCCTCGCGAAGGCGATGATGAGAGACGATGAACTTGCCATAAAGGCATTCTATCGGATTCTTACAGGACAGGTTTTGAGCGATGAAATAGCGGATATCGCAAAGAAGAATCCGATAGCATTCGCCGTAAAGGCTATACTCAAATTTAAGCCGATAACGCCTAAGGACCCGGGTGATCTCGATAGGTCGCGTAAACGCATGGAGAGCTATCTTGTATCAGCATAATCTATCCAGGTTAGAAAAGTCTTCCGCGGCATTTGCATAAAATAGGCACTTTCCGTGGGACGTCTGCGGTGTCGAATCCACAAACATCCTGCGTCCCTTATTCCACATCCTACGGAACGAGTGCCTAACACAGCCTTGCCTCGTGGAGTTTTGTGTAAATAGGCCCGGTTGGCGTCAATGTGCTTTGGAATAGCGCGATCGAATTTATCGGCTGACAGCTAACGGCTGAAGGCTCACGGATGAGTTTCTCGATCTTCTCGCGAAGGGCCGATTTATTCTTCGATGACCTGACGCGGCCGATGGTGAGATGCGCGGTGAAAGGGCGCGCCTCATCCTTAAAAGCGAGCTTTGACATGGCCTCGCCTATTCTCTCGGCGAGCTCTACCGATTCTTTCGCGCCCTTGTCAAGCCCGCACCAGATTACGCGCGGGAAATCGAGGCTTGGGAATGCCCCCAATCCTTTCAGATCGATTTCAAACCTCTTAAATCCCTTCGCAATTTCGTCAAGGCTTGCTTTTACCTTCTCGCATTTATTCTCATCTATCTCGCCGAGAAATTTCAGCGTTAGGTGGATGTTGCCCTTATCGACCCATTTAACATCCGCGCCGGCGTATTTAAGGTGCGATTGCATCTGCGCGAGGGTATCGCGTATCCCGTCAGACAGCTCTATCGCAATAAATGTTCTCATGAGCAATATCCTATGAGGGATTACCGCTTCGCCATAAATTTTTACGGGTCCTGTCGCGCGGTCGCCTTTACGTGCTGGCGCGCTCGCATGGGGTGTACAAACGACGTCTATAGAGGCGGGTATCTGTATGCCCGCTAGGATTACCGAGCGTCCGACACCATATTAGCGGTTAGCTTAGATCGTAATCCTAAGCAGCG
>JAUYDB010000035.1 GCA_030691985.1 Candidatus Omnitrophota bacterium
ATGGAGCCGCAGAAATAGGTCCGCGCTCGTTAGGGTACCCCTCTATTATCCGGGTAAAGAGAAGGCCACAAGGTGTGAATTCAGGGCATGCGACCCCTCATGCAACCCTTATCTTACATTTGCGGCCATGCTCCACGCCGGATTAGAAGGCATAGAAAAGGGTTATAAAGCGCCAAAGCCGATGGATACGAATTTGTATCATTTGACCGATGCGGAACGGAAACAAAAAGGCATCGAAACCCTTCCGGGCTCGCTCGGGCATGCGATTTCAATAGCCGAAGACAGCGCGCTTGTGAAAAAGATCCTCGGAGAGCATATCTTCCCGAGGTTTGTTGAGCTGAAGAAGAAGGAGTGGGATGAATACAGAATTCAAGTTCCGCAGTTTGAACTTGATAAATATCTTTCAGTCCTGTAACGAATTGAAAGGCCTCTCCGCTTAAAAAGTGTTTTTTTATAGTCGAATGCACAAAATTTGGGCACAAAAAATGAAATACTCGCATTTTCCCTTAAAACAAGGATTGTATGATCCCCGGTTTGAGCATGATTCCTGCGGCGCGGGGTTTGTCTGCGATATAAAAGGAAGGCCTTCGAACGATATCGTAAAGAAAGGCCTTGAAGTTTTAAGAAGGATGTCTCATCGCGGAGCGACAGGCGCGGATCCGAAAACGGGCGACGGGGCGGGACTTCTCATACAAATCCCGCATGAGTTTTTCCTTAAAGCCTGCCGCAAGAGCGGAGTAATCCTCCCCGAAAGAGGCCATTACGGGACAGGACTCATATTTTTACCGACTGACCCGGCAGAAAAAGAATTCTGTAAAAAAATATTTAAAAAGCTCGCGGAAGAAGAGGGGCAGGTTATGTTGGGCTGGCGGGTGGCGCCGGTTGACGATTCCGAAATAGGCAAAACTGCCAGAGAAACCAAGCCGTCTATCGAACAGGTATTCATAGGAAGGTCCGGCGATATAAAGGAAGAAATAGAATTTGAAAGAAGGCTCTATATCATAAGGAAAAGGATAGAGTCCTCTATCCTTTCATCGAGGCTTAAAAAAAAGAGCTCTTTTTATATTACGAATATATCTTGCAGGACATTTTCGTACAAAGGGCTTCTGATGCCGTCTCAGCTTGGCGGATTTTTCGCGGATCTGAAAGATGAAGACTTGAAGAGCGCTATATGCCTTGTCCATTCCCGTTACAGCACAAACACATTCCCGACATGGGACCTCGCGCAGCCTTTCAGGTTTCTTGCCCATAACGGGGAGATAAATACGCTTCGCGGAAATATAAATTGGATGAGAGCGAGAGAGGGCCTCTTGGAAAGCCCGTATTTTGGAAAAAAAATAGATGAGATCAAACCGGTTATCATGCCCGGCGGGAGCGATTCCGCGGCTATCGACAACATATTCGAACTGTTGGTCCTTGCGGGCCGTTCCCTTACCGAAGCCGTGACCATGCTGATACCTATGGCATGGGAAAAGGACGATTCTTTCGGGAAAGGCTTGAGAGACTTTTATCTCTACCGGGCCTGTCTTATGGAACCCTGGGACGGCCCCGCGGCAATCGCCTTCACAGACGGAAAACGCGTAGGGGCTATCCTCGACAGAAATGGCTTGCGGCCAGCAAGATATGTGATAACAAAAAACGACCTTATCGTTATGGCCTCTGAAGCCGGGGTTTTGGATATTACACCCGGCGATATCCTGATATCCGGCAGGCTCGAACCCGGCAAAATATTATTCATAGATACCGAAGAGAAAAGGATAATTAAAGATGAAGAGATTAAAATAGCGCTCTCCGCAGCGCATCCCTATGATAAATGGATAGAAAAATCCATGGTAAATCTGGACGATTTGCCGCCGGTTAAAGCTTATAAAAGATACGACGACGATATCTTGATTTTACTGAAAGCGTTCGGATATACCCGCGAAGACCTTAAGTTCATAGTGAAACCTATGGCCGAGAAGGCAAATGAACCAATCGGCTCTATGGGCAATGATACGCCGCATGCGGTATTATCCGAAAGGCCGCAGCTTATTTATAGCTACTTTAAACAGCTATTTGCGCAAGTTACAAATCCGGCCATAGACCCGATAAGGGAAGAGATCGTTATGAGTATGGAAAGCTATGTCGGCCCACAGAAAAATATACTTGAAGATATGCCTGATCACTGCCACAGGTTATTGGTAAAGGACCCTATCCTTACAGATGAAGATTTGGGGAAGATACGGAATATCTCTGTTAACGGTTTCCGGACGAAAACAATCTCTACGCTATTCAAAATTTCAGATGAAAAAGGTTTTACAAAAGCGCTTGCCAGAATCTGCCGTGAGGCTGCCGCCGCTATAAAGAATGGATACTCATTTATAATATTGAGCGACAGAAACACGGATAGCGCCAACGCCGCCCTCCCCGCCCTGCTTGCGGTAGGGGCTCTTCACCATAGCCTGGTGCGGAATTCCACAAGAACCCGTATAGGCATTATAGTCGAGAGCGCTGAGCCCAGAGAAGTTCACCACTTTGCTTTACTTTTCGGATACGGGGCAGATTGCGTCAATCCTTATTTTGCTTATAGGGTTATCGGACATATGGTAAGAGAGGGCGAATTGGAGCTAAAAACAGAAATGGCGCGCGAAAACTATAAAAAAGCGGCCAGTAAAGGGGTATTAAAAATACTTTCTAAGATGGGAATATCGACATTACAAAGTTATCGCGGCGCTCAGGCTTTTGAAGCGCTCGGTTTAAGCGATGAAGTCATGGAGAAATGTTTCACCGGGACGCCTTCGCGCATAGGCGGCGCCGGATTCGGCGTGATCGCCGAGGAAACTTTGTTGCGTCATAAGGAGGCATACCCCGATAGGGGTGAAAATTTTAACCCGAATATAGCTGCCGGAGGAGTCTATCAGTGGAAAAAGGACGGCGAATATCATCTGTGGAATCCCGAGTCCATAGCGCTGCTGCAGGATTCTGTAAGGAGCGGCGACTATCGGAAATATAAAGAATTCGCCCGGCTGATAAACGACCAGACAGGCCGCCCCGCTACGCTGCGGAGTCTTTTTCAATTTACCGAGGGCAAGGCGATCCCGATAGAGGAGGTTGAGTCAGCGGAGAGAATAATTAAAAGGTTCGTGACGGGCGCCATGAGCTTTGGCTCAATAAGCAAGGCGGCGCATGAGACGCTGGCTATCGCCATGAACAGGATGGGGGCGCAATCCAATACGGGGGAAGGCGGAGAAGATCCCGCGCGTTTTACCCCGCTGGCAAACGGGGATTCCAAAAGAAGCGCGATAAAACAGGTAGCGTCAGGCAGGTTCGGCGTTACGATAAATTATCTCGTTAACGCCGATGAACTGCAGATAAAGATCGCGCAGGGCGCAAAGCCGGGCGAGGGAGGGCAGCTTCCCGGTTATAAGGTGAGCGAGATAATAGCGAAGACCAGATATACGACACCCGGCGTTACTCTGATTTCGCCCCCGCCCCATCATGATATATATTCCATAGAGGACCTGGCGCAGCTTATCTTTGATCTTAAAAATGCCAACCCCAGGGCCCGTATCAGTGTAAAGCTGGTATCAGAAATCGGCGTAGGCACTGTAGCTGCCGGTGTGGCAAAAAGCCGCGCCGACATGATACTGATTTCAGGAGGCGACGGCGGGACAGGCGCTTCCCCGCGAAGCTCTATCATGCACGCCGGCCTTCCGTGGGAACTCGGGCTTTCTGAAGCGCACCAGACGCTGGTATTGAATGATCTGCGCTCCCGCGTCAGGCTTCAGACAGACGGACAGATGAGGACAGGGCGGGACGTCGCCATAGCGGCAATGCTGGGCGCGGAGGAGTACGGTTTTTGCACTTCAGCGCTTGTAGCCATGGGATGCGTCATGCTGAGGCATTGCCACCTCAATAACTGCGCAGTGGGAATAGCGACTCAGGACCGGATTTTGGAGGACAATTTCAGAGGCAAGGTCGAATACCTTATAAGGTATTTTCACTTCGTGGCCGAAGAGTTAAGAGAGATAATGGCGAACATGGGGGCGCCGACCGTCAATGATTTAATAGGACAGACGGATCGTCTTAAGATAAATAGTAAAGTTGTGCCCTGGAAGGCAAAGGGGATAGACTATTCCAAAATTCTTTATAAGCCAGCCGTTTCAGAGAATGTCGGCATATTCTGTCAGGTAAAGCAGGATCATGCAATCGGCGATGTCATGGATGTTACCTTGATAAACTTAGCGGAGCCTGCCCTTAAAAGGGCCAAAGAGGTAAAGATCGATATGGCTATCGCGAACACTGATCGCGCTGTGGGAGCGATGCTTAGCGGCGAGGTCTCGAGGCGCTGCGGTGAAGACGGCCTTCAGAAAGATGCTATCCATTGCAAATTCAAAGGCATCGCCGGACAAAGCTTCGGCGCTTTTCTGGCGAAAGGAGTTACTTTTGAGCTTGAAGGGATGGCGAATGACTATGTAGGTAAAGGTATCTCAGGCGGGAAAATAATCATATATCCCAATAAGGAGTCAACTTATGAGCCATGCGAAAATATCATAATCGGAAATACGACTTTTTATGGCGCTATATCAGGCGAAGCTTACATAAATGGCATGGCCGGAGAGCGCTTCTGTGTCAGGAACTCAGGCCTTTACGCCGTTGTCGAAGGCGTCGGCGACCATGGCTGTGAATATATGACGGGCGGAAGGGTGATAGTCCTGGGAAAGACGGGCAGGAATTTCGCCGCCGGCATGTCCGGCGGGATAGCCTATGTGTATGATACGGAAAAAAACTTTAGAAACAAATACAATCCAGAGATGGTAATCCTCGAAGAAACCAAAGAGGAGGACGAAAATATTATAAAACATTTGTTGAGCAGCCATTATCAATATACACAAAGCGCTCAGGCCGCAAAAGTGTTGAAAAGTTTTAAAGAAGAGATTAAGCATTTTGTGAAGATAATACCCGTCGAATATAAACGCGTTTTAGAAGGCAGGGGAACAGAGGAAAGATTGGAATCGGCGGAGGTGTCGGATGGGTGATCCAAAAGGTTTTCTAAAATATAAGAGACAAGCTGCTTCTTACAGGCCTGTGTGCGAGCGCGTAAAAGATTATAACCCCGTTTTCACTCGCCGTTCAAATAAAGAATCCCAAGAGCAGGCCTCGAGGTGCATGGATTGCGGGACTCCTTTCTGCCATTGGGGTTGTCCTATCGGCAGCTGCATTCCCGAATGGAACGATCTCGTATTTACAGGCCAATGGAGAAAGGCTTTCGAACTGTTAGACCAAGCGAATAATTTTCCTGAAATTACAGCCAGGATATGTCCGGCACAGTGCGAATATGCATGCGTTTTAGGCATAAATGACGACCCGGTGACTATAAGGGAAAATGAACTTGCGATAGTTGAACATGCTTTTGAAATGGGTTTTATAAGGCTTCATCTGCCGCATACCCGCACGGGTAAGAAAGCCGCCATTATAGGCTCGGGGCCAACCGGGTTGTCCTGTGCCTCGCAGTTAAATAAAGCGGGCCATGAAGTTACAGTCTTTGAGCGCGATGACAGGGCCGGGGGCCTGCTTCGTTACGGTATACCCGATTTTAAACTGGAAAAATGGGTTGTGGACAGGCGCGTTAATATTTTGGCCGACGAAGGTATTAAGTTCAGAACGGGTGTTAATGTCGGAGACGATTATTCGGTTTCCAAGCTGCTTAAAAATTTTGACGCTATTTGCCTTGCGGGAGGATCGCGTATTCCGCGAGATTTGAATATAGAAGGCAGAGAATCGAAAGGCATATATTTTGCGATGGATTATCTTGTTCAAGCTAATAGAAGGGCAGCCGGCGAAACAATCCCCCGCAATAAATTAATCGATGCCGGCGGTAAGAAGGTACTGGTGATAGGAGGCGGCGATACCGGTTCCGACTGTGTGGGAACCGCTAATAGACAAGGCGCTTCAGGCATCGTTCAGATAGAGCTTCTTCCCAAACCTCCGGAATGCCGAACCGCTGAGTATCCGTGGCCGAGCTACCCCATGGTGTTGAAAACTTCCACAAGTCACGAGGAGGGCGCGGTCGAGCGAAAATGGTCGGTTTTGACAAAGAAATTTATAGGAAAAAGCGGAACGGTCAAAAAGATGCTATGCGCGCAGGTTGAATTTTCTAAGCCGCCCGGCAAAACGCGTTCAATAATGAGGGAAATACCGGGAAGCGAGTTTGAAATAGAAGCGGATTTAGTGATACTCGCGATAGGTTTTATCGGTCCTGAAAAGAAAGGCATTATAGAAGAGCTGGGTTTGGCCCTGGACGGCCGCGGTAATATACAAACCGACAGCTCTTTTATGGCCTCCAGAAAAGGCGTCTTCAGCGCAGGCGATATGAGAAAGGGGCAGTCCCTTGCGGCCTGGGCAATTTCCGACGGCCGCCGAGCCGCCCATTATATCGACAGCTATCTTATGGGGAGTACACGCTTGCCATAAAATGGGGTCAGACCCATTCAAGGCTTAATAGACGCGTTGGGTCAGACCCCATTTTCCAATAGACGCGTTGGGTCAGACACCATTTTCTAACAGACCCCACTTCAAGGCATTTCAGAGAAAATTTAGGGGTTACCAAAAGGGTATTATTTTTACTTATATAATATAGAGGTATTGGGTTTAAGCATAGGCACAACGTAAGTGCTTTTGGTGAACGAAGGCGTTCTTGGCTCGAGTTTTATCGAAGGGCTCAAAAGAACGTCTTTTTTATTTATAAGGGTAAAATGGGGGCACTTATTTTTTATCAATAAAAACTGCATAAAAATGGGTGTCCCCCACTTTAGGCGCCTTATATTTTTTTATCCGGCGGTGCTCAAAAATTAAGCAAGGAGAGTTTTTATGAAACATTTAAATTATGAACAACAGATAAAAGCCTTATCCAAGATAAGTAAAGCTATTGCCTCGGACTTGTATTTAGAGGATATCCTTCGTCTCATTGTAGCCGTCACAGCTCAGGTTATGGGATCGAATATATGCTCCCTCATGCTCTTGGATGAGAAGACGAAAGAGCTCGTAATTCGAGCCACTCAGAGTATAAGCGAAGAATACAACAAAAAACCATCGTTGAAAATAGGGGAAGGCATCGCAGGCAAAGTGGTGAAGGAGAATAATCCTATAGCGATTAAGGATGTCGCGAAAGAGAGCGAGTATAAATACGGAGACATCGCGAAGAAGGAAGGGCTCAAATCGCTTCTGTGCGTCCCGCTGGCGATAAAAGATAAAGTGATAGGCGTAATCAATTGCTACACTCCGGAGCCGCACGATTTTACAGAAACCGAAATAGACGTCCTCACCTCAATAGCGAGCCAGGCAGCGATAGCCATAGAAAACACGGAACTTATGGTAAAAGGCCGGGTGATACAGGAAGAACTCGAGGCGCGTAAAAGAATTGAACGGGCCAAGGGCATTCTCATAAAGAACGAAGGATTATCAGAAGAAGAGGCCTATCTCAAGCTTCAGAAGTATAGCATGAATAACCGCAAGTCGATGAGAGAAGTTGCCGAGGCCATAATAACGGCTCAAGACATGAAAAAATCGAAATAGTTAATTTATTGTATGAATACGATAGATAAAAAGGAATGGGAGAAGTCTGAAATACTGACCAAGGCTATTTTGGAGGCTGAGAATATCTTCCTGCATGAAAAGGAGGGGAGGCTATATGATTTTTTAGTAGATATAATCGAAAAGCCGTTAATTGAGAATTTATTGGTTAAGACGGAAGGGAACCAGCTTAAAGCGGCAAAGATATTAGGAATAAACCGTAATACCCTTCACGCCAAGATAAAGAAGCTGGGAATCGATGTGGGATATTTTAAAAACGAAAGGAGAATAAGATGAATTTGCAGAGGCCGAACGGAAATGATGCGACAAGGACCGTAAATCGCTCAAGGAGCGTTGTGCCGGGTTCGGGGATATGTTCACGATGCGTCGATGGATGCCGGGGGAACTGCGAGGTATTCAAGGCGTCGTTCAGAGGCCGTGAGGTTATTTATCCGGGCCCATTCGGAGAAGTTACCGCAGGCGGAGACAAGGATTATCCGGTTGACTATTCTCATCTGAATATACAGGGTTATGCTTTAGGCGCGAAAGGGCTGGCCAACGGGGTTGAAGGGAATCCCGATACGACGAAATTTCCGGACGTCGACACCCAGGCCGAATATGGGTGGGATAGCAAGGTTAAGATGAAGGCGCCGATATTTACCGGAGCGCTTGGTTCGACGGAAATAGCGAGGAAAAATTGGGAGCATTTTGCGGTCGGAGCCGCCATCTCGGGCATTACGCTCGTCTGCGGCGAAAATGTCTGCGGCATAGACCCGGAACTTAAACTCGATTCCAACGGGAAGATAGAGAGCTCTCCCGACATGGATCGCCGCATAGAGATTTACAAAAAATTCCACGAAGGCTATGGCGAGATACTTGTCCAGATGAATGTCGAGGATACGCGTTTAGGGGTCGCCGAATACATCAGGAAAAAACACAACCTCGAGAGTATAGAGCTTAAATGGGGCCAGGGCGACCAGTGTTTAGGCGGTGTGATAAAAGTGAACACGATTGTCAGGGCGCTTGAACTTAGAACACGCGGCTACATTGTAACGCCTGACCCGTCCGTTCATGCATTCACGGAAGCGTTCAAGGACGGC
>JAUYDB010000060.1 GCA_030691985.1 Candidatus Omnitrophota bacterium
TTTCCTCTCCCCCGAAGGGGGAGAGGATTAAGGTGAGGGGGAAATTGCGCCAATTTGGACAGCAATGGGACACAATACCTATTTCCATGCATAAAATCTCAAGGAAATAGGTATTGTGTCCCCCGATTTCCTAGGTATTATGCCCCCTGATTTGGAAGTAGCGCCAATATGGAAATTATTGTGAAGATATAACGAAGAGGCGGCAGTAGAATGAGCGAATTGGCGAAGGCCTACAATCCTTCCGATGTTGAGGATAGAATATACCGGTTCTGGGAAGATAAGGGGTTCTTTTATTCAAAACCCGAACCCGGCAAAAGGGCGTATTCCATAGTTATCCCGCCCCCCAACATTACAGGTATACTCCATATGGGGCATGCCCTGAATAACACAATACAGGACATATTGATCCGGTTTAAGAGGATGCAGGGCTTTGAGGCCGAATGGATGCCGGGGACTGACCACGCCGGAATCGCCACGCAGAATGTTGTGGAGAAGAAGCTCGCAAAGGATGGCATAAAACGGCAGGATCTCGGAAGGGATAAATTTATTGAAGAGGTCTGGAGGTGGAGGGAGGAATACGGCTCTGTCATAATAAAACAGTTGAAGAAGCTTGGATGTTCCTGCGATTGGAACCGTTCAAGGTTCACGATGGATGAAGGGCTTTCAGACGCTGTCCTCGAAGCATTTTCACGCCTTTACGCGAAAGGCCTGATATACAAAGGGAATTATATAATCAATTGGTGTCCGAGGTGCCAGACCGCCCTGTCGGATGAAGAGTCTCAGCATAAAGATGTCGATGGGATGTTGTATTTTATTAAATATCCGGTAAAGATAGACCGAAGACCACAGACCACAGACCAGAGACCAAAGACCGATAACCGAAAACCGAAAACCGAGAACCGGGACGGGGATTATATAATTGTGGCGACGACAAGGCCCGAAACTATGCTTGGCGATACAGCGATAGCCGTAAACCCGAAAGACAAACGGTATAAAGATCTAAAAGAGAAGACGGTGGTGTTGCCGCTTTTGAATAGAGACCTTAAGGTCATATTCGATCCGCTCGTTGACATGAAGTTTGGCACAGGCGCCCTCAAGGTAACTCCCGCGCATGACCCCGTGGACTTCGAGCTGGGATTGAAGCACGGCCTGGACGAGATAAACGTTATGAACGACGACGCGACGATAAACTCCGCGGGCGCTGATTACGAGGGGATGGACCGCCTCGAGGCGCGCGAGGCGATACTCGAGGATTTGAAAGAGAGAGGCCTTTTTATAAAGTCCGAACCGCATCGTCACGCCGTAGGGCACTGTTACCGCTGCCATACCATGATAGAGCCGAGGCTTTCGCCGCAGTGGTTCGTGAAGATGAAGCCGCTCGCGAAACCCGCCATAGATGCCGTAAAGAAAGGGAAAATAAAGTTCTATCCCAAGAGATGGACAAAGGTCTATCTTGACTGGATGGACAATATCCGCGACTGGTGCATATCAAGGCAGATATGGTGGGGGCACCGCATTCCAGTCTACTACTGTAAACGATGCTATCCTACAGGTTCGTCGTGCGTCGTGCGTCGTGCGTCGTGCGTAAAAGAAAAATCAGAAAGCAAGAATGATAAACAACGAGGCATGATTGTCTCAAAAATTAAGCCTGAAAAATGCCCCGACTGCGGATCTGCGGATATTGAGCAGGATCCGGACGTGCTCGATACGTGGTTCTCGTCATGGTTGTGGCCGTTCTCGACATTCGGCTGGCCTAAGGATACACCCGAGCTCAGGTACTTCTACCCGACAGATTCCTTGGTCACCGCGCAGGAGATAATATTCTTCTGGGTTGCCAGGATGATAATGGCGGGCATTGAGTTTATGGGCGGGATACCGTTTAAGAGCGTTTATATCCACGGAACGGTGAGGGATATAACCGGAACAAAGATGTCAAAGTCTCTCGGGAACGTAATCGATCCGCTCGACATGATAGAAAAATACGGGACAGACGCGCTTCGTTTCAGCATAATATCCATAACCGCGCAGGGGCAGGACGTATTTCTGTCGGAGAACAGGTTCGAACTGGGGCGGAATTTTGCCAACAAGATCTGGAACGCGTCAAGATTTATCCTGATGAACCTGAAGCCGGAAGAAACAGGCGTTGACTTATGCGCCTTCTCTAAATCGATAAAACTGGCCCTTCCCGAGAAATGGATACTTTCGCGGTTCTATTCTACGCTGGAGTTTGTGGGTGAGTGCCTTGACGCGTACAAATTCAATGAAGCGTCAAATGCGATATATGAATTTATTTGGCACGAATTCTGCGACTGGTACATCGAGACAGCGAAAGCCGCTATTAGCGAGAAGGCGCCGCAGGTCATCCTTTACAATGTCCTGGAGAAATCGCTCAGGATGCTTCATCCCTTTATGCCTTTTATAACCGAGGAAATATGGCAGAAGCTGCCGCGGCGAGACAGCGGCGCGCAAGGTTCAATAATGCTCCAGCCATGGCCCCGCGTTCATAAAGAGATGATCTTAAAATCCGCCGAGAGCGGAATGAAGCGCTTGATAATCCTTATCACGGCAATAAGAAATATCCGTTCGGTATGGAACATAGAGCCGCGGCGCGGCATAGATGTAATTCTGAATGTTCACGTAAAAGGCGACGAGGACTTTTTGTCGGAAAATTTAAATTTAATAAAACAGATGGCATGGATATCCGGTATTAAAATAGGGAAATTCGCCAAGCCCGGGAACGCGGCGGTGAGTGTCGTGGGCGGCGTAGAAGTGTATGTGCCGCTTGATGGGCTGATAGACATAGGTAAAGAGAAGGCGAGGTTAAAAAAAGAAGAGGATCGGATAGCGCTAGAAATAAAGGCGATAACAGGCCGCTTGAGAAACAAAAACTTTACACAAAAGGCGCCGGATGAGGTTGTGCAAAAGCAGAAGTTACGCAAAGATGAGCTGGAGATCCAGATAAAAAAGTTAAAGGACAACCTTCGAGATATAGGGTGATAGCGACGGGCGGAAATTTTTCAGCTTCCGGCGAATGGCTATATGGCCGAGGGGGTTGAGCCGTATAAATTT